>NZ_JBDGDD010000003.1:0-181139 GCF_040909065.1 Ruminococcus sp. RTP21359st1_H3_RTP21359_211015 | reverse complement strand
TAATCAAAACTCTCCGACTTTCCGCTATCGAAAAGGTCTGTGGAGCAGTCAAGTATCACCATGACTTCAAGCCCCTCGCTAAGCTCACCGTCGCAATAATATGTAAGCACTGTGCATACTGTCTTTTTGTCTGTGAGCTTAATTTCGGCCGTGTTGTCGCCTATGGTCTGTACTGTGCCGAAAAAGCTGGGGTAGTCACTGGTCGTGAGCGGCTCATACGTCTTTGAGCCGTCATCATTTACCGCAACAAGTAAGTTGATATCCTCAATAATAAACTTGCCGTCGGTAAAAAGATAGCCGCCGAACATAACATCATCAGCACTTTCGGGATATTTCCCTTTCTGCCACTCCTCAAGATCGTTGAAGTCAGCCGTGATAGTCCGATTTGCATTGCTAAGCTCATAGACAGAGCCGCTCTTGTGGCAAAGCTTGTAGTCATACTCTTCCGCAGGCACGTCCGCCTTGATGTCCTCATACATTCCCGAAGCGTATTTCTCGCCGTTAGGACTTACAACATCACAGCTGTATATTTTGGTTATGCCCTCGTCCGTAACTATCTCCGCAGAAATGGCCTCGCCGATATCGTTGTTTATTATTGCTTGGGATAAGCTTTTTCCATTCACATATTTTTCATCATGTTCAAAAAGCTCACTGTCCATTTCAAGCGTGTATTCCTTGTCATCACAAACAAAGGTGAGCTGTCCGTTATCGTAAGCCACAGCCTCAGCCTGCAAAGTCACCCTGCTGTCCAAAAGGCTGCCAGCCCTGCTTTCCTCATTCGATACCACCACCGCAGATGAATTATTCTCGCTGTTATTATTACTATTTCCACAAGCCGTAAGACAGATTATTCCACCTATCACAGCAATACAAAAAATCCGCTTTGTGATCATGCTATTCACCTTTCGTTCTGACCTACTGAACATCAATAAAGACCTCGCCGCTGAGAGCATTCACCTTGATATATTCCTTTGCACCCTCGCCGCCCTTTATCTCGAAACACCACATAGGCTCAAAGGTTTTTGATGTCTTGTTGTATTCCTCCGCCAGCTGTTCAGCCTTAGCAACATTGTCCTCTTCGGTCATATCCAATGCAGGCTGATTTGCAAGACAGCAGTACATAAGCTCAACATTTGAAAACTCATAATATGACCCTTTTGCAAGCTCCGTCTCAAGAATTTTCACCGCCTCGTCAAATGGTATCATCTTAGTTTTCTCCGTCTTATCAAGTATGTTAAGGGGTGCATTGGCATTAATAAAATCAAATTTGCCGTCCTCCCCAATAGAGCCTGTTACCTGCAAAAACGTCCAGTAACTCATATTATTTTCGTTGTCCGCCCGACTGTATGCATAGGGCGAATACTGAAAAGGCACATTTTCATAGTCAAGACTTGCCGTAAAATCAATTCTGCCCACAGTGTCATTCACCGAAAACTCTTTGGTATTGATCGTAAAGTCCTTATAAAAATCAGCAATATAATTGTTTAATCCACTGTCGATATCAGTCACATCAATGGCTTTGCCACCTAAAGTAATGCCGCCCTCGTCAAGCCCCACAACATAAGTCTGTCCGCTACTGTTTTCTTGAAACTCATAGTCAGCGGAATAAAGTGCAATATCCATACCCCAGTATGCAGATGTGTTTATTCCAGCTTGATAAACTATTCCGCCATTTTCAGTTGAAAGTGCACTTTCGTCGAAATCGTCGCCATAAAAAGTCTTGAATAACTTTTCCGCATTGGTCATATCATCATTTTTCAAAGTATTGCAGGACAAAGAATATACCTTCTCAAAGTCCACTTTGCTTATCTTTTCTGGCAGCTTAAAACTGCTGTGATCGCTGCCAAGCAACTTATTACAGCCGTCATAAGCCTGTTCCACAGGCTCAAGCCTTGCATCATCTGTACTGTGGTTATTGGATTTGTTGTCCTGAGATGAACAACCAAAAAGGAAAAGAAAAAGCAGAGATATAACAACGCCATAATTTTTTTTCATTATTTCACGACCTTTACTAATATTATGAGCGACTATCGGCTGATAAATTTCAGACAATATGTCGCTCATATGTTATTTTAAGTGCATATATTAATAACCAGAAGTACTTCCAGAAGCAGATGTTGCTTTTGAAGCATTTTTAGTTATAGAAACAACGTTTTTAGCATTCATGCCAACTATTATCTGATACCACGAGCCTGTAGTCTTCTGTGTACCCGTAGATGTTGTGATCAAATTCCAAGTGTTGTTTTTCCAAACATAACCCTTGGTCGTAACTGTAGTATTTTTACTTGCAGTCAATTTGGTATATGTAGTGTATTTACCAGATTGTGTTGTTTTAAAATTAAGTGTTTTTGAAGTCACGTTATCGCTTGAAGGTGCTCCCGGCGTGTTGCGAAGACTAAATGCTTTACTATCTGCCGCACTAGCCCCAATAACCATAGAACTCATCATCATAACAGCAGCACCCATAGCTGCGACTCTCTTAACGATATTTTTCATATTAAACGTTTTTTCATAATATAGGTGTGATTTTCTTCAAGTTTTGTTGCAGAGTAATTTAACTTCATCATATCACACAATTATTGCAACGGATAATTGTGCATAATAAATATTTATATCTTCATTGGACTCAGCACATTTCTTTTTTTGCAATAGACTTTTTTATCTATGTACACATTATTTTAACACATATAACACCAAAAGTCACTATATTCTGCATATTTCTCTCATATGCACAAGAGCTTTGTATAGCTGAACAAATATTGCGTTCTAAATTATTTCATTTTACATAAGTTGATTGTTAAATGCTTGTTAACATCAACACGGAAGTTGAAATAGCCATTTAAAATAAAATGTTGACTTGTAGGATTTTTAATGGTATAATATAAAAAATATGTGGAAAGGATCATATATGATGAGGGTTGAACTTATTACTCATACACCTGAGCCTGAAAAGGTGGTTGCTACTGCTGCAAAACTTTGCTATTCAAGCAGTGATATCGCCTCGCTTAGAGAGGGTCTTACGGAAGAAAAAACAAAGAGCTTTATTGAAAGGCTCGTGTCTATTGGTCACGAAAGCCCTATGGAACACGTTTCTTTTACTTTTGGCATAGAGGGGATATCCCGTGCCTGCTCTCATCAGTTGGTAAGACACAGAATTGCGTCTTACTCTCAAAAAAGCCAGCGTTATGTAAGTGAAAGCGGCTTTGAGTTTATCACGCCACCGTCAATAGAGGCTGTGCCAGAAGCAAAGGCTGAATTTGACAAGCAAATGGATCAGCTACTTGAGTGTTATAATAAGATTGCCGACATACTTACAAATACACATGAAAAGGCATTTTTAGAGCAGGGTATGTCTAAAAAGGATGCACTTAACAAGGCTAAGAAAAAAGCCTATGAGGACGCAAGATTTGTTCTTCCAAACGCTTGTGAAACAAAGATAGTTGTGACAATGAACGTCAGAACACTGTTTAATTTCTTCCAGCATAGATGCTGTAACAGAGCACAATGGGAGATAAAGGCTGTGGCTGATGAAATGCTCAGACTTTGCAAGCAGGCCGCTCCTGAGCTTTTCAAGAACGCAGGTCCGTCATGTGTAATGAAAGGCAAGTGTCCAGAGGGCGCAATGAGCTGTGGAAAAATGGCTGAAGTAAAGAAAATTTACGGAGAAATGAATAATGTTGAATAGATCTGGACTTATAGTTCTTGAGGGACTTGATGGAAGTGGAAAATCAACTCAGTTTGAAAGGCTTTCTGCTTATTTCAGTGAAAATGACATAAAGCATAAGGCTATAAGCTTTCCTGACTATGATAATCCGTCGTCTGCGTTGGTAAAGATGTATCTTAATGGTGAGATAGGCAAAACGCCTGCTGACGTGAATGCCTACGCAGCTTCAAGCTTTTACGCTGTTGACAGATACGCTTGCTACAAACAATTTTGGGAGCATGACTATAAAGAGGGAAGTCTTGTACTTGCAGCGAGATATGTTACGTCAAACTGCATTTACCAGATGACAAAACTGCCGAAAGAGCAGTGGGAAGATTTTATAGGCTGGCTTGAAGATTACGAGTATGACAAACTTGGGCTTCCAAGACCTGACAAGGTGATATTCTTGGATATGCCAATAGAGATATCTCAAAAGCTGATGTCGGGAAGATACGGCGGAGATGAAAGCAAAAAGGATATCCATGAAGCAAGTGTGGAGTATCTGAAAAAATGCCGTGAAGCCGCTTTGTTTACCGCTGAGAAACAGGATTGGGATATTATTCTTTGCAGCAACGGAAGCGAGCCTTATACAAAAGATAGAATTTTCGGAGATATTCTGGGGTTAATCAATAGAAAGTAATGTGTGTTTAATGTTTGATTTCAGAAAAATAAGTTTTGAGGACAAAGAATGGATAACCAAGTGTCTTGCAGTATCAGATTTCAGAGGAGCAGAATATTGCTTTGCAAATAATATGGCGTGGCAAAGACTTAATGACACTGTAATAACACATCATGGTGATTTTTATATAAGCTGTTCCTTTGAGGACGGTCAGCCGTATTTTACATTTCCTGCAGGCGTTAAAATAGACATTGAGGGCAAAGAGAAATATATCAGGCTTTTTGATGAGCTTAAAGAATATGTTTCCGCCCAGGGAAAGCCGCTTATCGTATCTTCTGTAACAGATGATAACCTAAGCTGGATAAAAGAATATTATGGTGATAAAATCATCTGCGAGTATGATAGGGACAGTTCAGACTATATTTACAATGCTTCCGACCTTATCGAGCTTAAAGGCAAAAAGTATCACGGCAAGCGTAACCACATAAAGCGTTTCATGGACGAGCCTTGGGAATACAGAGAGCTTACTGATAAGGAAATAGACAGCTGTATTGAATTTTCGGCTGAGTTTTATAATAAGAATGACAACGCTGACGATCCTTCGGCGGTGGTTGAGCAATATGCTATTGATCTTTTTCTTACGAATATGGATAGGCTCGGACTTAAAGGCGCTGTGCTTTACAGAAATGATAAAATGACAGGCTTTACGGTTGGTGAACAAATAAATTCGGATACCTTTGTGGTGCATATAGAAAAAGCACTCGCTGACGTTCAGGGTGCATATCCTATGCTGTGTAGTCAGTTTGCGTCGCATAATGCAAAGGGTCTCAGCTTCATCAACAGGGAAGAGGATCTAGGAATAGAGGGTCTTAGAAAGTCAAAGCTTTCTTATAATCCTGCTTTTCTTTTGAATAAAAATGTAATTACTTTCAGATGATCGAAAGGAGTCATTTGTTATGGTTTATGTATTTCTTGCCAATGGTTTTGAGGAAATGGAGGCTCTTGCCCCTGTGGATCTGCTCAGACGAGCAGGCGTTGAAGTTTTTACTGTAGGTGTAGGCTCTGATATGATAGTAAGCTCACACAACATTCCTGTCAAGACCGATACAACAGTGGATAAGATAGTTCTTAATGACGAGCTCGAAATGATAGTTCTCCCAGGTGGTATGCCGGGTACTTTAAATCTTGAAGCAAGCCCTGATGTGCTAGGTGCAGTTGATTACTGTGCTGATAATAACAGATACATTGCCGCAATATGTGCCGCTCCGTCCATAATCGGTCATAAGGGTCTTCTTGACGGCAGATATGCAACTTGTTTTCCAGGCTATGAGAAAGATCTTAAAGGTGCGATACATTCTGCCAGACTTGTGGCTGTTGACGGTAAGTTCATCACTGCAAAGGGCGCAGGCTGCAGCATGAAGTTTGCACTCAAGCTTGTAGAGCTTCTTGTTTCAAAAGAAAAGGCAGAAGCCCTTGAATCAGGTATGCAGAGCAAATGACAGATAAAAAAGCTTTAAGAAAGCATTTCAAAGAGATACGTCTTAGTATGTCTGCGGAAGAAAGAAAACAGGCAGATGTGGCTGTTCAGCAAGCTTTCCTTGACAGCGAGGAGTATAAAAGCTGTACAACTGTGCTTGCATATGTTTCCTCTGATATTGAAGTGTCTACGGCGGAGATAATAAGAAAGGCGCTAAAGAGCAAGATAGTGCTATGCCCGAGATGTGAAAAAAACGGCAATATTATGTATTTTTACAGAATAAACAGCACCTATGATCTCAAAGAGGGTAGGTTTGGCATTTTTGAGCCTGATGAAAGTTGTGAGAAATACTGCGTTTTTGACAATGCATTGTGTATCGTGCCTGCGCTTTCGTATAATAAAGACGGATACAGGCTTGGCTTTGGTATGGGCTTTTATGACAGATTTTTGGCTGATTATAATGGCATGAAGCTAGGTTTATGTTACGATAACTGTATGTCAGAAAGCTTTTGTCATGACGGCTATGATATCTCTGTAGACAAGGTATTTACTGATAAGGATATATATACTATAAACACAAAGGAAAGGAAGTAAATAATGGACGATCTGAATTTTAATGTTGACGATATAATAAATGATGTCAACGCAAAGATAAAGTCTGCCGAGAAAAATGAATCGGACGAAGAAAGCGTTGAAGCAGAGCCTATCGCTGACACTGAGAACAGTTCCGAAGACTGTGAACAGGCAGATAATACTGACGAGAAACCACAGGAAACTCCAGAAGCGACCGATGACAAGCCTGAACCTATCCTAGCTTTTCACGAGGACAAGTCAGAGGAAGACAAAAGCGAGGAAGACGAGGATAAAGAGCCTGAGAAGCCCGAAAAGCAAGAAAAAAAGTCAAAAAGCGGCAAGAAGAAAAAGAAAAAAAGAAAGAAAAGCAAGGTGAATAATTCGGTGTTTGGCGGAATTATACTTGTTATAGTAATTCTTACAGTCTCTTTAGTGCTTGCAGTGGGCGGCATTTCTATTGGCATGGAGTATTATGGTATCGGAAAAACTGACGAGGATATCAGATTTAATATCCCAGCAGGCTCAACAAACAGTGAGATAGCTGATATACTTGTAAATGAGGGAGTTATAAAGAACAAAAAGCTGTTTATGCTTGCTTTGAAATTTGAAAAGCCCGCAGCTATATATCCTGGTGATATCACACTTCAGCCATCAAGCGGATATTCTGAAATAATCGAAAAACTTTCACAAATGAGAGAGTCATATAAGACTGTAAGCATTACATTCACAGAAGGAGAAAATCTTCTTGACATAGCTAAAAAGCTTGAAGATAATGAGGTCTGCACTGCTGACGACTTCCTGTTTGAATTCAATAAAAATCAAGGCTTTGACTTTGAAAATGATGTTGATGATAACGGTGATATGTTCTATCGCATGGAAGGTTATTTCTATCCTGATACATATGAGTTTTATGTGAATGACAGCGCAGGAAACGTTACCAAGAAGCTTAGAGAGCAGTTTGAAAAGAAATACAAAACTGTCAAAGCTAAGATCAAAAATTCCGGTATGTCACTTAACGAAGTTATGACCCTTGCTTCTATCGTTCAGCTTGAAGCCGCTTCTGAGGACGAAATGCCAAAGGTAGCTTCGGTATTCCTGAACAGACTTGACGACCCTGACACCTATCCTATGCTCCAGTCTGATACAACAACAAATTATATTAAGAATGTTATAAAGACCGAGGCTGACAACACAGCTTCTATCGAGCATTATACCGAGTGTTATGATACCTATAAGTGCAAGGGCTTGCCGGCAGGACCAATATGCAACCCTGGTATGGCTGCAATAAACGCTGTTCTTGAGCCTAAGAAGACTGATTACTATTACTTCTGTAATAATCTTAAGACGGGCGAAACATTCTATGCAAAGACACTTGACGAGCATGAGGAAAATCTTGTTAAGGCTGGACTTGCAAAGAAAAAGTAATAAAGGATTGAAATTTTAATGACTGAAAATAATTTGCTTGAAGTTCTTGCTCCTGTGGGAGATATGGAACGTCTGTATGCGGCGCTGGATTTTGGTGCTGATGCAGTTTATCTTGGAGGTACGGCTTTCGGAATGAGAGCCGCCTCTGCAAGCTTTGACGCTGAGCTTCTGAAAAAAGCCTGTGACGAGGCTCACAGCAGGGGTAAGCGTGTGTATCTGACCTGCAATACGCTTCCCCATAATGACGAGATAGTGCATTTAGAGCAGTTTGTGAATGACGCTCTTGCGGCAGGCGTTGACGCTATGATAGCCAACGATATCGGTGTTTTCTCACTGATAAAAAAATATGCACCTGATATGGAGATCCATGTTTCCACACAGGCTGGTATAGTAAATTATGTTACTGCAAATGAATTTTATAACATGGGTGCTAAGAGGGTAGTGCTTGCAAGAGAGCTTTCTCTCGAGGAGATCGCCGAAATAAGAGCAAAGACCCCTAAAGATCTTGAAATTGAGTGCTTTGTACATGGCGCAATGTGCGTAAGTTTTTCAGGCAGATGTTTGCTTTCCCAGTACCTTGTAAACCGTGACGCAAATCGTGGCGAGTGCGCACAGCCTTGCCGCTGGGGATACCACCTTATGGAAGAAAAGCGCACCAATGAGTTTTATCCTGTTTTTGAGGACGAAAAAGGAACTTATATCCTCAACGCCAAGGATATGTGTATGCTCAACCACATTGATAAGCTTGCAGAGGCAGGCGTGAACAGCTTTAAGATCGAGGGCAGAGCTAAATCTTCGTATTATGTGTCCGTTATCACAAATGCCTACAGAAAGGCTATGGATATCTATAAATCTGATCCAGAGCATTTTGAGTTGCCACAGTGGCTTAAGGATGAAGTTTTCAAGGTAAGCCACAGAGCATACTGTACAGGATTTTTCTTTGGTCACCCAAAGGAGAGCCAGTATTACGAAAACGGTGGGTATATTCGTGAATATGATGTTGTGGCTGTGGTTGACGGTTGTAGCGGTGGAAGAATATACTGTACTCAAAAAAACAAATTCAACAAGGGCGACGAGATTGAAGTGCTTTCACCTGTTGGTAGCCCTGTGAAGTTCACCGTGGAGGAAATGTTTGATGAATACGACAACTCCATAGATACTGCAAATCATGCAGCTATGAAGATGTCGATAAGATCAGATCTGACGTTCCCAGAACATTCTATAATTCGTATGAAAAAATAGCAAAAAAGCCATGTGATTTTCCTCACATGGCTTTTGTTTACTTCTTTTTCTTTTCAATTTCTTCAGACAATGGATTCGACTCCATGGCCTTTTTGATGTTTTCATTAGATAAATGTGTGTATATCTCAGTGGTCGCAATGCTTTTGTGACCGAGTATATCTTTCAGTACAAGAGTATCTACACCGCCGTGTTGGTACATTAGGGTTGCGGCTGTATGCCTGAGCTTGTGGGTGGTAATACCCAAATTGCTAAGTCCTGCACGCTGGAGCTGTTCATCTACTATTTGTTGAACACGTCGCTTGTTTATCCTCGTTTTGTTAGCCGACAAAAAAATGGCAGTTTGTTCCACGTGGGGGCGGGTAGTGTCAATATACTCATCAAGTGCAGAAACACAAGCGTCGTTAAGATAAATAATGCGCTCCTTGCGGCCTTTGCCGAGGACACGCAGAGTTCTGTTATCTCGGCTGTAATCGCTTAAATTCAAGCCCACAAGCTCGCTCAGACGCATACCGCAGTTAAGGAACAGAGTAATGATACAATAATCACGCACCTGATTTTTAGAGTCGATATTACGCAGAAGCTCAAGGCTTTGTTCAAGGGACAGATATTTAGGCAAGGCTTGATTTATATGCGGCAATTCAAGATCATCAAGCGGATTGTTTGAAATGAGCTTGGCTTTTTTGCAAAGATAAACGTAAAACTGTTTCAACGCCGAACATTTTCTCGCACGGGTCTTTGTGGAATTATTGCGCTCATCTTTGAGATACTTTAAATAAACATAAGCATCGTTTAGTGAAAAGCATTCGAGCCATTCTATTGGCGTTTCTTTTATTTTTATTTTATTGAAAGGCGTTTCGGCTGGAACTGCATGGTGTTTGACATTAAGATATCGCAGAAATGTTCGGATATCAATAAAATAAGCTTCTTCAGTGCGGTCAGAACGGTCTTTGACAACTTTCATGTTAGTTAGAAAATCGTCGAGATAATATGGGCAATCATCTGCATATGCTTGTTTCATTTATATCTATTCTCCTTATTTATCACTTCTCTAAGTTTCACTAAATTTTTATTTAGTGAAACTTTCTGTACACGCTGTGCGAGGGGCTGTTTGTGGCTCTTTTACGCTTTGTCGTCTCTCCCCGTTGTGCACTGCTTTAAGTATACACCCTACTTTGTGGGCTGTCAAGCTATACTACATTTGCGGTAATCCCTTGACAACAAAATTTATTATATCATATAAAGCAAGGCGAGGTTAAAACCTTGCTCATATGATATTTTTTTGTGTATAGAAGTGGCTTACTTACGAACCTTTGTGAGCCACTTCATTATTTTTGAACAAATTATTTTATAAATTTCCTCCAAACAGTTGATTTTACAGCGAAAATATGATAAAATCATAGTAGTATATTTTATGAAAGGAACGATAGTTAATGAACGACAAGAAACCTATGGTCATGAGAATACTCGTTCTCGCTTTGGTTGCCGTACTTATACTCGGTCTGATCGTCGGAACTGTCATTAGTGCTGTATAATGGTGCATATCGGAAATAGCTGGGACGATATTCTGGCTGATGAGTTTAAAAAGGAATATTATTTGAAACTTCGTGAATTTTTGAAATACGAATATTCACACTTCACTGTTTATCCTGATATGCATGATATCTTCAATTCATTGAAGTACACGCCTTATGAAAACGTCAAGGCTGTTATCATTGGACAGGATCCTTACCATGGTCCGGGACAGGCTCATGGTCTTTGTTTTTCCGTTAAAGCTGGTGTTAATCCACCACCGTCTTTGCAGAATATTTTTAAAGAACTTAATGCTGATCTTGGTATCTCTATCCCTAATAATGGCGAGCTTACCGATTGGGCTAAGCAGGGCGTGCTGATGATGAACACTGTTCTTACTGTTCGTCAAGGTCAGCCTAATTCTCATAAGGGTAAGGGCTGGGAGCAGCTTACTGACGCTGTAATAAAAAAGCTTAATGAGCGTAATGTGCCTACTGCGTTTATCCTTTGGGGTGGCAATGCTAAGGCTAAGGCACCACTTATAACGAACCCTATTCATGCAGTATTCAAGGCAGCTCATCCATCTCCATTGTCTGCGTATAATGGTTTTTTCGGATGCAGGCATTTTTCTAAGGTTAACGATTTCCTTGTAAGCAACAATATTCAGCCAATAGATTGGACAATAAGCAATAAGTAAAAAATAGCCTCGGTTTGTTTCACTACAGACCGAGGTTTTATTTTTATAGTTTTTTGATGTGCTGTATAAGCAACGCTACTCCCATTACAATGAGGTTGTAGACGATAACTAGCGTTGGAGTAAGCTGAACAAATGAACCTGCTAGCATCATTATAAGGGCTATGAGCGCCGCAAGTATCGTTGCACCATACATCACTGACGCACCAAGTTCTGCGGTAAATTTGAGCCTTTTTGCGCCTATCACAAGCATTGCAAAAGACGGAAAATGTCCGCTGCAAAGCATTGATGAAGCCTGACGTGGAACGTATTCGGTTTCGCTTTCGTAGTCCTTGTGATATCTGAAGCTGAGAAGCTTAACGCTGTCGCTTTCAATATCAAAGAGGTCAGAGAGAAAACGCTGTGAAAGAAAGCCGTCAACTGTTCTTATTACTGTTGTGATACCTTCAAGTTCAAGCTCCTGAAGCCAACGTGTAACGGACAGATTAGGCAATACCTGAATAACGAACATTGCTGCTGTTATTCCAGAAATAGAAAGATAGACAGCAACATTCCCATTTGTATACTCCTTCTCTTTTGCTTCTGACGGCAGACCGTCAATAGAGTGGTTTTCCATAAGCTCTCTTGTACCAAGAAGTACACGTTTGTTTTCTATCCAGCCAGAAAGTCCAAGACCGTCCTCATAAATGTAGCTTTCAACAGGATAAAGCAACTCAGTCTTGCCTCTGAGCATTTTGTAGAATGTAGACTTAAGAACACTTCCCGATTGACAGCTAAGGCTTGCCGCCATTAAAATGCAGTCTTCAATAGAAATAGCTGAGAGAAGCTTAAGGTTTGCAAGCTCAATGCTTCCTTTAGGGAAAAGCTGTTCAGCGTCAACAAGAAGTGAATTTGTGTCAGCAAATTCATCAACAGAAGAATATCCCAGCATTACCGCTGAATACTGCAAATACTTCTTTGTAGCTCTTGCCAAAGGTACATTTACTATAAGCATTACCGCAAACGAAGAACACATGGTAACAGTGCCTGAGAAAGCCGCAAGTGCTATAAACAAACGTTCTTTCATGTTTGACGCACCCTTATCAAATATAAGTGACAAAAGTGCTATAACAACGCCTGCAATGAGGATATAAGGACTTATTTTCTTTGAATACTCATCTGAGATATCAGAAGTGTAGCTGTTCTTCATAAAATCGTCCACAAACTCGGTTTTGCGCATAGCTGCTATCTTTGGCTCTGCAACAGCACCTCTTGTGAAGTTTTCTGCTATTTCCTCATCTTCAACGGATGTAACTGCATATCTCTCAAAATCTCCTGCAACGTACCTAAAATTACGCTCAGTACGTTTTACCACCATAAGTTTTCCAAGAGTATTGAATATCAGACCCACGATTGCAACTGATATGTAAACATGGTAAACATTGTCACGAATAGACTCAGGGTCAAATAGATTTATTATTCCTGCAATGACTGTAATAAAAATACCTATCGCTGCTATTGTATCATTATCTGCCTCTTTTTTAAATAGGCTTTTTATTCCTGCAAGAAGCACGTTATAGCACACCGCTATAGAAATAAGACCCAAAATAGTGTTTGCAAACAGATATGCCGCAGGGGTTATAGTTCTGTCAAATGTCTTTATAAGAGGCAGTTCCAGGTCATTTGCAACCGTTATGAATGTGCTGAAAATGCCCGTAAACAGAAGTACACAAAGCCTTAGAACAAGGTTGCTCTTCACATGACGGATAGAGCCAAAGACCTTTTCGGCGTCATCAAACTTCTTAAACTCCGTCTGCCCTGCCTTGTCTTTATCGTTTGTATCATCACTGTCAGGCTCGCTTTCCTGCTCGTTAGTTTTAAGAACAAAGCTGTCAACTTTCTTCTTTCTGTGCTGTGACAATATAGAGGATTTTTCCTCATAGGTGGCGTCATCAGGGATAAGTGCCTTGTCAAACTCCTCTGTTTTCGGGATTATTTTTCCCGTCAGTCCCATTTTGATATCTTTAAGGCTTGCCCTGTTTACAGGCGGAATGCTCTGCTTTGCAGCCTTGCCTTTTTTATGTTTGGTGAGATTATTTATAAGTGCAGCATTTTCCTCGTTACGTTTTTTTTCGGTCGTATGGTCTGACGCCAATTCATCATCAAAATCTGTTGCTTTTATTGGATCATAGTCGTCACTATCTATATCGCTGGTATCATTATCTTTTTCAATACTCTCATCAATATTAGTATCTTCATTAGTATCTTCATTTAAAATTTCATCGTTTTCCTGTGACTCGTCAGTTTTTAAATCTTTTTCAACTTTTTCGCTGTATTCTGAAATTATATCGTCTATTGAGAATTTATCAGCCAAAGCTTTAACCTCCCTGTTCCTTATAGATTTCTCTGTCTTACGGCTTCATACATAAAAATGCCCGCCGCAACGGAAGCATTCAAAGAATTGACTTTGCCTGCCATAGGCAAACTAAGCAAAAAATCACATTTATCTTTTATTAAACGTCCCATGCCAAAGCCCTCAGAGCCGACTATCAGCCCTATAGGACCAGTTAGCTTAACTTCAGTATAGCTCTGTCCCTCGCCGTCAGTTCCATATATCCATACACCGTTTTCTTTAAGCATATCAATAGTTGCTGCAAGATTTGAAACTCTTGCAACAGGCAACCAGCTTGCTGCACCTGCTGACGTTTTGAAAACAGTTGCGTTCAATGATGCACTTCTTCTCTTTGGAATGATAACGCCGTGAGCACCTGCCGCCTCAGCCGTTCTGATTATTGCACCAAGATTGTGCGGATCTTCTATCTCATCGCAAATGATAATGAAAGGATCCTCTCCCTTTTCATTTGCGATGCTGAGAATATCCTCCGGAGACACATACTCCGCACACGCACCCATAGCAATAACACCCTGATGTGAAGCTCCCCTGCTCATATTGTTGAGTTTTGTTTCGGTAACACGCTTGACATTTATGCCTTTTTCCTTTGCAAGTCTACAAATAAGTGTTATAGAGCCTTTAGCCTCAGGGTTAATATAGATAGTGTCGATCAGCTTATTTGCTTTTAAAGCCTCGATAACAGGGTTTCTGCCAATTATAAACTGCAGTTCATTTTCTTCGTCTAAATTATTATTTTTATCTTGATAATTACTCATTGAATTTTCCTTTTCAAAAAAATATACTACTCATAATTATACCACAAAAAAAACATAATGCCAATAGTAAACAGGCTTTTTATATAGACTTTCGACGATTTACACAAATTTTATCAATGATATTTATGCTTATCACATACACAATGCGATAAGCAGCAGAACAAGCATTGCCACACCCATTATAGTTGATATCACAGCCGCAGAGTTGAATTTTCTGTTGGTCGAAAACATTTTGTCCCCCGTTATCGCACTTGCGATATCAACAGCATTTTTTCTTAAAATATCAGGGTGTAGATGATTTTTATTTGCGTTTACAAATAATATAATCTTATCAAAACATTCATTTTCTGTACACTTTATTTCGATGATTTGTTTATTAATTCCTTTGAGCATGACAGCCAACTCCTCTGAATACCAATTACTTGATTATATTACTGATTGTTGGCATTAAAAAAGTGCAATATTCAACATTTCAACGCAAAAATGTTGAATATGAAAAGTTTTCAACATTCGTAGGGGCATTTTCTGTTGAAAACCATGTTGAAAACGTTGAAAACTCATGGTTTTATCGGTATTTGCAGGCTGTTGAAAACTTCATATTATAACGAAAATCGACCATTTAAGCGAAAAAACGCTAACTTTTGGGAACAAATACACACGAGAATGTTACGAATATATTAACATACAAACTTGTATGTTAAAGGTTATTTGTTAGCAGCGGAATGACCGCACTTTACATAATTTTTGAATTTGTTTGAGAATAAATTTACAATGCTAGATCCAAAGTACAAAAAAATGCCCCGATAAAAGAACAATGACCTATTAAATGATATAAGCTGATCTTCTGTACATATAATTGTACTTTTACAATCTTCTGCATAAAATCTAAGCTGTAACCATTGTAACGAAAAGTAACGAAAATTTCTTATCTTGTGGTAAGAAATTTTATAGCACGCTCTATGGAGTCTTTTGAGTTTCCCCAATCGGCATTTGCTCCTGTGTTACGGTAGTCATACATCTTGCAGTAGTGTGATACGTCCGCTTCAAGAGTGTCAAGATATTTGCTTGTCAGCTCGCCGCAAGCGTCAATAAACTGCTTCTGATATTTCTTATCCATATTTTCAGTACACATAGACACTAAAAGGTCATAGTGCGGCAGACAAAGCATTTCCTGCTGAGCAAAAAGATCTCTGAAATCACGCTGTTGAACATACATCTCAAACAGCGTAACGAGTATCCTTGACATTCCCCAATCCACCTTGCTGCATACAAAACATTCGTTATTTACTGCGCTGACTTTCTTTTGCTTTGCTGTCTTGCCCTCGAACATTTTCTTTCGTGTGAAAATATGCTTTTGCATATCCTGCAAATGTGATTGAAGCATAAGTGCAAGTGACAGTCTATTTTTGCAGGCTCTCATCTGTTCAAAATGTGTTTTGCAGAAGCCAAGCTTATTGGTCTCCATACGCACGTCCGGCTCCATCATAGCCGCTCCCATTATGTACTCAACAGTTCTCTGCTCCAACGTATCACGCAGGCGGCATATTGGACAGCCGCATTTCGGCTCAAATATATCTGTGACAGGTATTGTCAGAATGCTTTCTCTCATATGATCTATCCTTTCTGAGATATGTTTATTTTATCCGCTTGAAAAATACTGATATTTATAGTATAATATCTTTTGTAGAATTTTGCAAGTCGATTCGATAAATTTATAATATAATGGAGTTGAATTTTATGGATTATACACAAAGCGGCAGTGACATTTTGCTGAAACAGCCTGATTTTGGACTAGATGACACACTTGATTGCGGACAGGCTTTTCGCTGGGAGAAGATAGATAAAAAAACTTACAGCGGAGCTTTCCTTAACAACAAACTTACCATAAGCGAGGAACCCGAAAATGGCGTGTTTAGGCTTCATGACACTACTGTGCAGAACTTTGAAAACATTTGGACTGATTATTTTGACCTGAATACTGATTACGGGGAGCTTAAACGCCGTTTTTCTGAGGACGAAACTCTGTCAAAAGCCTGCTCATTTGCAGGCGGCATAAGAATACTCAGGCAGGACAGTTGGGAGGCGTTATCTTCTTTTATAATAAGTCAGAATAACAATATCCCAAGGATAAAGGGCATTATAGGACGTTTGTGTGAGCATTACGGCGGCTACCCTTCTGCTGAAGATATGGCAGATGAAACTATAGACAGCCTTGCGTATCTGCGTTCAGGATTCAGAGCAAAATATCTTGTCGACGCCATTGAAAAGGTTTTGAGCGGTGAGATAGACTACCAAAAGATAAAAGAAATGCCCCTTGACGATGCACGAAACGAGCTTATGAAGATCAAGGGCGTTGGTCCGAAAGTTGCTGATTGTACACTGCTTTTCGGCTTTTACAAAACGGATGCTTTTCCAAAAGACGTGTGGGTGAAGCGAGTGCTTGCACAGTGGTATCCGAACGGACTTCCCTCTTGTGTGAAGGGTGTTGAGGGCATTGCACAGCAATATCTATTCCACTACATAAGAAATACCCAGAAATAACGAAAGACCCGATCGTAGAGTTTTCCACGATCGGGTCTGATATTTTATTACATAGACTCTGGGCAAGTTATCTTGAGCATATCAAGAATATTCTTTATTACCTGCTTAACTGCAAGTGAAAGTGAAAGTCTTGCCTGCATAACGCTCTCGTCTTCTCCCATGATACGGCAGTTGTTATAGAACTTGTGATACATTGTAGCAAGGTCTATAACATACTTTGTTACCTTAGCTGGGTCATAAGCCTTTGCAGCCTCGTTTATAACATTCGGCAGAGTAGCAAGGTGTTTTATCATCTCCTGCTCCTCAGACACTGTGAGGACGCTGAGAGCCGCCTTGTCGAGGCTCTTAACTTCAATGCCCTCTTCGTTCATCTTTTTAAGGACAGAACAAATTCTTGCGTGTGCATACTGTACGTAGTAAACTGGGTTCTGGCTTGTCTGAGATACAGCAAGGTCAAGGTCAAAATCAAAATGAGAATTAGGCTCACGGAGATTAAAGAAAAATCTTGCTGCGTCTATCGGTATTTCGTCAAGAAGAGTTGACAGAGTGATAGCTTTGCCTGAACGCTTGGAAAGCTTATACTTTTCACCGTTACGGACAAGGTTTACCATTTGCATGATAACAATGTAAAGTCTGTCAGCGTCAACGCCAAGTGCTGTCATAGAAGCTTTAATACGAGCTATATATCCGTGGTGGTCCGCACCGAAAATATCTACAGCTTTATCGAATTTTCTTACTGCAAGCTTGTTGTAGTGATATGCGATATCAGGCACAAGATATGTTGGCACACCGTTTTCACGAACGAGAACTCTATCCTTTTCGTCACCGAACTCTGTTGTTTTAAACCAAAGGGCACCGTCTTTTTCATAGGTATGACCGCTTGCTTTGAGCTGTTCGATAACTCTCTGAACTGAGCCGTCCTTATGAAGTGTGCTTTCGTTGAACCACTTGTCATACTGTATTCTATATTTGCCAAGGTCGTCGTGAAGCTTCTGAATGTTCTTTGGCAAGGCAAAATCGCAAAGTGCCTGACGGCGTTCCTCGCTGTCAGCGTTCACATACTTGTCGCCGTATATCTCATTGAATGCGTTTGCATGGTCGATTATGTCCTGACCCTTATAAGCGTCCTCCGGAAGTTCAGTTTCAGGCTTGTATATCTGAAGATATCTAACTTCGAGTGAAGTCTTGAACTTCTCTATCTGATTGCCTGCGTCATTGATATAGAACTCTCTTGCTACCTCATAGCCTGCCTTTTCAAGAACAGACGCAAGACAGTCGCCTATAGCTCCGCCTCTTGCGTTGCCTATGTGCATAGGACCTGTTGGATTTGCAGAAACAAATTCCACAAGAACGCTCTTCCCAGCGCCAAGGTCAGTTTCACCGTATTTCTCTTTCTGCTCCAAAACAGTGGCAACTACAGTTGCATACCATTCAGTAGAATAGAAAAAGTTGATGAACCCAGGACCTGCCACTTCACATCTTGCAAAGTATGAGCCGTTAAGGTCTATCTTTGATACGATAGCTTCTGCTATTTTTCTTGGATTGTTTCTGAAAGGTCTTGCACATACCATTGCGGCATTAGTGGAAACGTCACCGTTTTTTGAGTCGGCAGGTATCTCCGTATTAAATGCAGGAACAGGCTCTGCTGGAAAAGTTCCGTCTGCAACAAGCTCGCCCATAGCCTTCATTACAAGCTCCTTAGCCTGAATAAATGCGTCGCTTATGAGATTAGTCATATTATTTTTCCGTCCTTCCAAATATAATTATGCGACAACATTTGCCGCTTTTACTTCTATAGCTATCTCAAAATCACCGATATAGCTTGAATTGACATCTAAGACATAGTGAAAGAAAAGCATTCCACCGTTTTCGTCAAGATCTGATCTTATGGTTTTAGCGGTTATGCCTACCATAAAATCACCGTATGGAGTGCCATAAACGCAATGCTGCTTTTCGCCTATATCAACAACAAGATTCGCTTCAACCGTTCCGGTTCTGTTCATAGTCACCTTGCGGCAGCCTTCGGTTTCTAGCGTTGTAACGCTTCCTTCAAATCCTGTTGCCTCAGACTCCTCATACGATATGCGATATCCTTTTTCGGTTGCTTCATAAAGTCCTGCTGAGATAAGCTCTGTTTCTTCTTTTGTATTACCGTCGCTTTGACGGCTAACAAGTTTTATTGATACTTCCTTGCTGGTCAAATAAAATCCTCCAGTTTACAGCTTTAGGCTGCATTTTGATATTTGTGCATTGATATTGTTTCCGAGAAAACGTTCAACATTCTCAGAAAACAGCTCAACGCTGTCGGTACAGTAAAGCTCAAGGCTCTCACGCTCTTCTCTTTCAGTCGTATCATCGCTGTATGAAAGGGAGTTGAGTGCATATTTCGCAAGCTCTGCACCTGATGAAACAAGTGTTACACCCTCGCCCATTATATCTGAAATTAGTTCAGTGAGGTGTGGATAGTGAGTACAGCCGAGAATAAGCGTATCAACGTCTTCTTTTTTCATTATTTCAAGATACTCCTGTGCGATATACCTTGCAGGCACGCAATCAGGGGCAGTATAGCCATTCTCTACCAGTGGCACGAACATAGGACAAGCCTTGCCGACAACCTTGATGTTAGGATTAATGCTTCTTATAGCTTTGCCGTAAATGCCGCTCTTTATGGTCGCACTTGTGGCTATAACACCTATCCTGTTATTCTTTGTAGCAGAGCAGGCAGCCTTTACAGCAGGCTCAACAACTCCGCTTATGGAGATATCTGACTTTATATCCATTGCAGGCAATACAGAAGAAACTGTACCGCAAGCAACGAGAATCATTTTAACGTTATGCTGTTTAAGAAACTCTATATCCTGTCTGGCATAGCTCATTATAGTCTCTCTGCTTTTTGAGCCGTATGGCACTCTTGCCGTGTCGCCAAGATAAACGATATTTTCATTTGGCAGAAGCTTTATAAGCTCTTTCACGCAGGTAAGCCCGCCAACTCCTGAGTCGAAAACTCCAATGGCGGCGTTATTCATAATCAACCTCCGCCTTATCAAGTGCCAGCTTGATAAGCTTATCTTCCTGCTGTGCAGGGGTCATTCCCTCGTACTGCATAAGCTGTGGATACATACTTATAGGCGTGTGACCTGGGAGAGTATTTATTTCGTTAAGAATAACAGTGCCGTCTTTCATAAGGAAAAAGTCTACTCTTGAAAGTCCGCTGCAACCCATTGCTCTGTATGCCTTGACAGCCGTCTTTCTTATTTCTTCAATGCTCTCCTCGCTCATTCTTGCAGGGATAAGCGTTTTGGAAGCGGCATCATTATATTTTGCGTCAAAATCGTAAAACTCGTCATTTGCGGAGCATACTTCACCGACAGTTGAAGCAAAAGGCTCGTCATTGCCCATTACTGCACACTCGCACTCCATGCCAACTATAGTTTCTTCTACAATGACCTTGCTGTCATGAGCAAATGCAAGCTTGATAGCAGATTTAAGCTCGTCTCTGTTTTTAGCTTTTGAAACGCCCACAGAAGAACCGCAGTTTGCAGGCTTGACGAACATAGGATAGCCAAGCTTGCTTTCCATTTCGTCACACTTTTTGTCAAGATGTGAAAGCTCTGAGGTTATAATGCCTACCCACTTTGCTGTCTTTATGCCATTTGCGTCAAGAACAGTGTGTGTAAGTCCCTTATCCATGCAGTTTGCAGATGATATGCAGTCACAGCCTACAAATGGTATCTCAGCAAGCTGAAAAAGCCCCTGAATAGTGCCGTCTTCACCGTTCTTTCCGTGAAGGACTGGGAAAATAACGTCAACTTTTACATTCTGATATTCGCCGTTTTCGCCAAGAGCGATAAAGCCCTTGTGAAGAGGGTCAGGGCTGAGAACGCATGGAACATTATCAGGGTGCTGTTCCCATTTGTTTGACGCAATATCGTCAACATCTCCTATATATTTCATCCAGTGACCTTTTTTTGTTATTCCGATACAAATAACATCATATTTGTCCTTTGGTATACTCTTTATAACGTGAGTTGCAGAAACAACAGATACGTCGTGCTCGTTTGATTTTCCGCCGAAAATAACGGCAACTCGGATCTTAGACATAAAAATTCGTCCTTTCTGAATTAGTATCATAATATTATAACATATTTCCGCTAAAATTGCAAATCTTTTTGTGCCAAAATATACGCAAAACTGCCTTGAATATTGTGTTTATTGCATAAGGCAGGACTATTTGCCGTAGGCAGCGACTTTTTCAAAGCTAATATTGCCACCGAATATATCCAGTGCTGAGCCTATGGTGAAATCTATCTTTCCCCTGCCGAGTTCTTTTAGCGTATCGAGGTCGTCAAATGAGGAAATGCCGCCTGCATAGGTCGATGAAATGGTGCAGTATTCTCCCATTATCTTTGCTATCTGCGGCTCAATGCCCTTTGCTTTGCCCTCTATGTCAACAGCATGGATAAGAAACTCATCGCAGTATTCTGAGAACATTTCTAGGGTCTGGCTGTTCATTTCAATATCGGTGAATTTCTGCCAGCGGTCTGTCACAACGTAATACTTCCCGTCCCTTTTGCGGCAGGAAAGATCTAGCACAAGTCTGCTTTTGCCAACGGACTTCACCAGTTTGTTCAGATTATCGAAATTAACAACACCGTTTTTGAAAACAAAGCTCGTTACGATAACATGGCTTGCGCCCTTTTCAAGAAATTGTGCGGCGTTTTCGTCATTTATTCCGCCGCCTATCTGCAATCCGCCCTCAAATGCGGATAATGCACTGTAGGCTTGTTCGAGGTCTAAGTTGTAAAATTCGCTGCCGACAGGGTTCAGTATAATAATATGTCCTCCTGTCAGTCTGTATGACTTATAAAGCTTGCCATAATATGCACCGTCATATTCTGAAACGAAGTTATCCACAGCATAATTGTTTTTGTCAGAAAGGCTTCCGCCCACTATCTGTTTTACATTACCGTTATGGATATCTATGCAAGGTCTGAATTTCATTGCTCTCTCCTATCTGAATTTTCTCATGTATATCACCAAAACTATATCATTTCCGTTTTGGACGCGTTGACAGTATACTTGATGATCTGTATGCTTTTCGCAGAAGCTGTCAAAAACTTTGCTAAGCCCTTTGATATTTCTCTCATTGAAGTTCGTGTCTATCTGGTCAGTTTCACTGAATTGGAAATCGCTCATATCTGACGTTACCGCCACGCTGTCCTGCATATTATCCAAAGCCTTTTCCATAAGGCTCTCTATCTCATTTACTGAGTTTATATGCGTAACTGTCTGCGTAATATAGCTGAACTTTGTACTATCTGTATCAGGAAGCTCTGTATCGTCCCAGACGTGTTTTGTTTTCATGTATTCTTCTGAGACGTTAAAATACTTGTGCCTTACTGGTCTATCCATAAAGTCAGGGATAGGGTCGTCCCAGCAAGCGTCAACATAATACCAGCTTTTTCCTATTTGAACTATGTTCCATGAGTGATCGTCGCCCTCAAAATCTGTGGCGTATATGGTCTTGCAGGGTATTTCCAGCATATCCATAAAAAGCTGAAACGTTGTGGAATAGCCTGAGCATATTGCTTTTCCGTTTATAAGACAGCCATATGGATTATCAGAGTTTGGCAGGCCAATACCAAGCGCATTGAGATGTGTTTCGTCATAGCTTGCACAGCCGACTATATAATCATGTACCGCAAGCTCTTTTTCGTAATCGTTCATGTCAGGTGTGATAAGTTTTTCAATGACTGAAACGGCTTTGTTGTATATTTCAAGCTGTTTATCATCAAGATTTGCTGTATTGCCTGAGAGATAAGCCTGAGATATAGGCGTGCTGTCATAGTATTTATCATTGCCGCTTTCGCTGTCAGCACTTGATGATGTAGTCACGGCAGAAGAATTATCCACAACTGTTGTGGGCTTTTGTGACTCTGTACAGCCTGTCAGACATAGTATCATCGCCGATAATAATATCAAAACAGTTTTTGCTTTCATGCTTTTCACCGCCTTGTTTTCTCTGATAACACAACTATTATATAATATACGCTTTGCCGTGTCAAGTAAGGATATCGTAAGAAATGAAAATTTATACAGTAAATTGACGTATACCATGCAAAAATATGCACTAAAGCGCTATAAAATCAAGCAAATGTTTATATTTACCTTGACAAAAATCGCAATTTGTTATAAAATATTAATATCAGTTATTTTTGAAAGGATTGTTGTTACAATGGGACTTACTTTAACAGAAAAAATACTTAAAGCACATCTTGTTGACGGCGAATTTGTTAAGGGTCAGGAGATCGGTATCCGTATCGACCAGACGCTTACTCAGGACGCAACAGGTACAATGGCTTATCTTGAATATGAGGCAATGGGCGTTCCTCGTGTCAGAACGGAAAAGTCTGTAGCTTATATCGACCACAACACGCTTCAGTCAGGCTTTGAGAATGCCGACGACCACAGATTTATCGGTTCTGTCTGCAAAAAGCACGGCATTTATTTTTCACGTCCCGGAAACGGTATCTGTCATCAGGTACATCTTGAGCGTTTCGGTATACCAGGTAAGACCCTTATAGGCTCTGACAGCCACACTCCAACAGGCGGTGGTATCGGAATGATCGCTATAGGTGCAGGTGGACTTGATGTTGCAGTTGCAATGGGTGGTGGTGCTTATTACATCACATATCCTAAGATAGTAAAGGTAAATCTCACAGGCAAGCTTTCTCCATGGGTATCAGCTAAGGACGTTATCCTTGAAGTTCTCAGAAGAATGTCAGTAAAGGGCGGCGTAGGCAAAGTTATAGAATACTGCGGCGAAGGCGTAAAGACACTTACAGTCCCTGAGAGAGCAACTATTACAAATATGGGTGCTGAGCTTGGTGCAACTACATCTATCTTCCCTTCTGACGAAACAACACTTGCATTTCTGAAGGCTCAGGACAGAGCTGACGTATGGAGCGAGCTAAAGGCTGATGATGACGCTGTTTATGACGAACAGATAGATATCGATCTTTCACAGCTCGTACCACTGGCTGCCTGTCCTCATTCTCCTGACAACGTTAAGAGCGTAAATGAGATCGGAAAGCTTAAGATAGATCAGGTTTGTATCGGCTCATGCACAAACTCTTCTTATGTTGACATGATGAAAGTAGCTCACATTCTTAAGGGCAAGACAGTTGACCCTAGCGTTTCACTTGCAATCGCTCCAGGCTCAAAGCAGGTACTTAACATGATCGCTGAGAACGGCGCACTTGCTGATATGATAGCAGCAGGCGCAAGAATACTTGAATCCGCTTGCGGCCCATGTATCGGTATGGGTCAGTCACCTAACTCAAAGGGTGTTTCACTTAGAACATTCAACAGAAACTTCGAGGGTCGTTCAGGCACAAAGGATGGTCAGATCTATCTGGTATCACCTGAAATGGCTGCTGTTTCAGCTCTCACAGGCTACCTCACTGACCCAAGAACACTTGGAGATATGCCTGAGTTCAAGCTTCCTGAACATTTCAAGATAAACGACAATATGGTTGTTCCGCCAGCTGACGAGGCTGATATGGACAGCGTTGAGGTTCTTAGAGGACCAAATATCAAGCCTTTCCCACAGACTTCACCGCTTGATGACAGCATCGATTGTCAGGTATCACTTAAGGTGGGCGACAACATCACTACAGACCACATCATGCCTGCCGGTGCGAAGATACTTCCATTACGTTCAAATATACCTGCTATTTCACAGCACTGCTTTACAGTATGTGATGAGGACTTCCCAAGACGTGCAAAGAACATGGGCAAGTCAATAATCGTTGGCGGCTCAAACTACGGTCAGGGTTCATCAAGAGAACACGCAGCACTTGCTCCTCTCTATCTTGGCATAAAGGCTGTTCTTGTTAAAAGCTTTGCAAGAATACACAGAGCTAATCTTATCAACGCAGGTATCCTTCCGCTCACATTTGTAAATGAAGCTGACTATGACAAGATAAATCAGGGCGATGAGATCGTTCTTGCTGACGTTCGTGCAGACGTTGAGGCTGATATGTCTAAGCTTACTGTTGTGAATAAGACAACAGGTGTTGAGATACCAGTTCTCTGCGAGCTTACAGGCAGAACAAAGGATATTATCCTTGCAGGTGGTCTGCTTGACTACACAAGAGAACAGCTTTCAAAATAATCGAGTTTGATATGGAGGTTTCCTATGGGGATTTTCTCGAAACTTTTCGGCACAAAGGACAGCACTCCAGCAATAAAAGACTATTCTTTTATTGCCGATATTGCCGCATTGATTACGGACAATGACAGCGAAGTTGTTTCAAAGCTTCGTGAATGTGCAAATGACCCTTGGGCTTATGCTGAGAAAAACGCTTCAAGATATTTGCAAAGAGGCGTAGTTGTTTCTGACAGGGAAGCAAATGATATTGACGATATCTGCTGGATAGGTATGATAGACGAACTTGAAGAAAACGGCTATCTCTTCCCTTGCGACTATTCAGAGGAGGTCGAGAATATTATCTGGGGACTTTCACAGCTTAAAAACTACAGCTTGATCGAAAGCTATACAGACGACTTTGAGGCTGATGACGATGATGACGCTGAGGCGTTTGTACATAAGTTAAACAGCAATCTCAAAGGTGCTTGCATATGTATGATAGATATTGACAGCGACAGCTACGAGCTTATCATTGCAAGTCTTGACGTTTACAAAAAGATATCTGCGATAGCTAAAAACAACGGATATTCCATTATTACTTTATAGGAGGTCTTACCAATGGCAAAAATTCAGATGAAAACACCGCTCGTTGAAATGGACGGCGACGAAATGACCAGAATTATCTGGCAGGATATAAAGGATATTCTTCTTACTCCATATATTGACCTTAAAACAGAATACTATGATCTTGGTCTTGTTCATAGAAATGAGACCGACGATCAGGTAACTGTTGACTCTGCAAACGCTACAAAGAAATACGGCGTTGCTGTTAAGTGTGCAACTATCACACCTAACGCTGCGAGAATGCCTGAATACAACCTCAAGGAAATGTGGAAATCCCCTAACGGCACTATCAGAGCTATCCTTGACGGAACAGTTTTCAGAACTCCTATCCTTGTTAAGGGTATCACTCCATACATTCCTACATGGACAAAGCCTATCACTATCGCTCGTCACGCATATGGCGACGTTTATAAGAACGTTGAAATGAAATGCCCTGCTGGCTCAAAGGCAGAGCTTGTTTGCACTGACAAGGACGGCAAGGAAACTAGAGAAACAATTTACAACTTTGAGTGCGACGGAATCATTCAGGGTCAGCATAACAAGTCGACTTCTATCGCTTCATTCGCAAGAGCTTGCTTTAATTTTGCACTTGATAAGAAGCAGGATGTTTGGTTTGCTACAAAGGATACTATTTCAAAGAAGTATGACCACACATTCAAGGATATCTTCCAGGAGATATACGATAACGAGTACAAGGCTAAGTTTGAAGCGGCTGGTATCGAGTATTTCTATACTCTTATCGACGACGCTGTTGCGAGAGTTATTCGTTCAAACGGCGGTTATATCTGGGCCTGCAAGAACTATGACGGTGACGTAATGTCTGACATGGTAGCTACAGCATATGGCTCACTGGCTATGATGACTTCTGTTCTTGTTTCACCTGACGGAATCTATGAATATGAGGCTGCTCACGGCACTGTTCAGAGACACTATTACAAGCACCTCAAGGGCGAAGAAACTTCTACAAACTCAGTTGCCACACTGTTCGCATGGACAGGCGCTCTGAGAAAAAGAGGCGAACTCGATAACCTGCCTGAGCTTATGAACTTTGCTGATTGTCTTGAAAAGGCAACTATCGAAACTATCGAAGACGGTGTTATGACAGGTGATCTTTATCTGCTTTCTACACTTGAAAATAAGAAGAAAGTAAATACAGTGGACTTCCTTAAGGCTGTTGACGAGAGACTTAAAAAGCTTCTGGGTTAATTTTCATATCACAAATATTAAAAGCTGTAGCACTTTGCGGTGTTACAGCTTTTTTTAATAGAATATTATGCCGAGAAAGGCGGAGCTTACGATAATTGTGATCGGTGAGAGCTTGAATTTCTTCAGTTTCAAAATAAGCACATCTGCCAAGGCTATGAGCAGGAATATTATCAACGCATTATAGTCAAAAGCAGACTTTGAATTTATGGTGGTGATATTTAGCAGTGAAGATAAAGCCATTGTAATGCCAGTGGCGAGTATCATTGCAACAACGCAAGGACGAATGCCTGAAAGCATTGCTTTTACCCCTGAGTATTTCAGCAAATCTTTCATGATCGAAGCTATGATGAATATTATCACGAACGAAGGCAACACAACGCCAAAAGTGGCTATCAATCCGCCTATGAAGCCTGCCTGCGATGAGCCTACAAAGGTCGCCATGTTCACTGCAAGTGGTCCAGGGGTGGACTCAGATACGGCAATAAAGTTCACAAATTCGTCCTCACTGAGCCAGCCAAAGGTAAGAACTTTTTCACGGATAATGGATATCATTCCATATCCTCCGCCGAATGACACTGCGCCTATTTCAAGAAAAATGAGAAAAAGTTTGAGATATATCATTTTATTGTACTTCCCTTTCTGAGGGTTTTAATCAGATACACGGCAATGCCCACAGCACCACTTATGATAATATAAAATACTGAAGAAAACTTCACAGAAAAAAGTGTGAAAAGTATCATCATTATGAAAACTCCAAGCATTATAATTTTGTCAAGCAATGTGTTATCAAGGGCTTTCAACATTCTTAGTCCTGCAGTAAGTATGAGATATATTACGCCCACCTGAATGCCACGGAATCCAGCGTAGACTACTTTTAAAGACAGAAATTTGTCAAAGAAAAGTGATATTATGTAGATTATAAAAAATGACGGTATGCACACACCGACAGTTGCCGCAAGAGCACCCAGCACACCTCCTATTTTGTAGCCGATATATGTAGCACTGTTTACAGCAGTTGGTCCGGGGGTTGACTCTGATATAGCTGTCATATCGAGAAATTCTTTTTTATCAAGCCAATTTTTGCGCACACAAAATTCTGTTTCAAGCAAGGCTATCATTGCATATCCTCCGCCAAAGGTAAAAACGCCTATCTTAAGAAAGGTCATAAACAATGTTTTTATATTTGAATTGTCATTTTTCAAAAAAACTCACCTCTTTGTATATTATAACAAACTTGTCCTAGTAAGTCAATGCTTTTATTAGCATTTGCTGATTTATTACGAAACATTAAAATAATCTATAATTATGTGTAAAACAGTTGACAATAGTCGATATATGGTGTATAATATATCTTGTTAAAATTAAATAGCCTTATCAAGAGTGGTGGAGGAAACAGGTCCTGTGAAGCCCAGCAACCTAGCGTTAGTTAAGGTGCTAAATCCTGCGGTTATTTCCGAAAGATGAGGAAATTGAGTAATTTCAAGCGTTTCGGAATGAAGCGCTTTTTTTGTGGCTGTTTTTAGATTAACAAATATTCAGAAAAGAGGTATTTTTATGTCAAAGTATTTATTTACATCTGAGTCGGTTACTGAGGGACATCCTGACAAAATATGCGATCAGATCTCTGACGCTATACTTGACGCTCTGCTGGAGCAGGATCCTATGTCAAGAGTTGCCTGCGAAACGGTCACTACAACAGGTGTAGTAATGTGCATGGGCGAGATAACAACAAAGGCTATAATCGACATACCACAGATCGTTAGAGATACAGTTGTCGGTATAGGCTATGACAGAGCCAAGTATGGTTTTGACGGACACACCTGTTCAGTTCTCACAACTATAGACAAGCAGTCGCCTGATATTGCAATGGGTGTTGACAACGCTCTCGAAGGCAGAGCTGAAAACGCATTCGATACAGGTGCAGGCGATCAGGGTATCATGTTCGGTTTTGCTTGCGACGAAACACCTGAACTTATGCCAATGCCTATATCACTTGCTCACAAGCTTGCTCTTAAACTTACAGAAGTTAGAAAAAACGGCACTTTGCCATATCTCAGACCGGACGGAAAAACTCAGGTAACAGTTGAATATGATGATGGCAAGCCAACAAGAGTTGACGCTGTTGTAGTTTCTTCACAGCATGATGACGCTGTAACACTGGAGCAGATAAGAGAAGATATTATCGAGAACGTTATAAAGACAGTTATCCCTGCTGAACTTCTTGATGAGAACACTACTTATTTTGTAAACCCAACAGGAAGATTTGTAGTCGGCGGCCCTCAGGGCGACAGTGGTCTGACAGGAAGAAAGATAATCGTTGACACATACGGTGGATATGCTCGTCATGGTGGTGGTGCTTTCTCAGGAAAAGATCCTACAAAGGTTGACAGAAGCGCAACATATGCTGCAAGATACGTTGCAAAGAATATCGTTGCAGCAGGTCTTGCCAAGAAGTGCGAGGTTGAGCTTGCGTATGCTATCGGTGTTGCTCACCCTGTTTCAATCATGGTCGACACATACGGCACAGGAAAGGTTTCTGATGAAAAGATAGAGGCAGCTGTAGAAAAGGTATTTGACCTTCGCCCTGCTGCAATAATCAAGAGCCTTGACCTTAGAAAGCCACAGTACAAGCAGCTTGCAGCTTATGGTCATATGGGACGTGAGGATCTTGATGTAGCTTGGGAAAAGACAGACAAGATCAATGATCTTCTTGAAGCAGTTAAATAAAAAATATCAAAGCCTTGACAGGAATGTGCCTGCCAAGGCTTTTTTGTGTTCAGCATTAATTTTGTTTTAGTCTTTGCCTTTAAGAATAGGCGACAAAGGCTTATAAATAAGAATTGTGACCAATGCACAAATAATACCCTTCACAAAAGTAAAAGGCAGATTGAAAATACACAGTGCAGAGAAAATATTCTTTACGCTACCCATTATCTGCTGGTACATACCGAGTATAGCAGCTTCTCCGCCGAATGCTTTAAAGTATATAGGATAAACGATAAAATAATTCAACGGCAAGCTTATTACTGTGAAAACCAAAGTGCCAATGATACAGCTTATGATAGCATTCTTTCTGGTTTTTTTCTTGTGGTATATAACAGAAGCCGTCAGCACAAAAGCTGCGCTTGTTACAAAGTCAAAGATGTTGCCGATACCCATTGTTGTGCCTAGTCCCTTTATAATCAACTGGATAACGTTCTTGATAAGGCAAACGATCACGCCTGCAATAGGTCCCATTGAGAAACCTGCCAGCAGGGATATAACGTTTGAAAGGTCAAGCTTGATAAATCCTGGCATAAGTGGCACAGGAAAATCAAGGTAATATATTACAGTAGCTATGGCGCTGAGCATTGCCACCATTACCATTTTTCTTGTTGTAAAAGTTTTATTTCTTGGCATAGTGTTATCACTTGTCATTTTAATTCCTCCAAATAATAAAATTATCGGGAGAAACAGCAGCAAAAGCAAAAGCACCCTGAAAATAAAATCAGGGTGCAATTTATGCGTTATTGATCTGTCGTTTCTTCCATCCGGACTTTACCGTCGGTTTCGGATTTTCACCGAATCAGCGCATTTCTGCGGTCGAGGACTTACGAATACTATTCGATCACCTCCGGTGTGGAATTTCACCACCCCTGAAACACATTATTAAATTTTGCTGAACACTTTTTATGAGATCAATCCTCGTTGTCCTCGTCCTCAATTTCTGAGAAATCAAACTCAAGGCTCTCTCCGCAGTTTGGACAGTCAACAGAACCGTCAGCGATAATGTTCTCACCGAGCATTATTGTGTCACCGCAGTTAGGGCATACACATTCATACATAGCGTCCTCATCGTCATCATCATCATAGTCATCATCACAACAACAATCATCGTCGCAACAACAATCGTCGTCATCATCATCACCATAAATTAGATCTTCTATCTCGCCGAGATCCTCGTCAAGAGTATCTACAAGCTCAACTGTTTCGTCAACTTCTTCGGCAATATCTTCAACTGTAGCAGACATCTCATCAAGAATATCAGCCATAATTGTCAATATCTTTCCCTCGTTTGTGGAATCGTCAATCTTAAGACCTTCCATAAGTCCCTTTAAATATGCAACCTTCTTTGACAGCTCCATAATATTCCCTCCGTTTCTAAAAAACCGTAAAGGCTAAAACTTATGCTCTTTCCATGTACTCACATGTACGAGTATCGATTCTTATTCTGTCGCCTGTGTTGATGAACAGAGGAACTCTGATCTCAGCACCAGTTTCAACTGTTGCAGGCTTTGTAGCATTTGTAGCTGTATCGCCCTTGATACCAGGCTCTGTCTCTGTTACTTCAAGATCAACAAAGTATGGAGGCTCTACGCCGAATACTGTACCCTTGTAAGAAAGGATCTTACATACCATGTTTTCCTTTACGAACTTAAAATTATCTGAAAGCTCAGCCTTGTTTACTGGAACAAGCTCATAGCTCTCTGGATCCATGAAATAATAAAGATCACCGTCGTTGTAAGAATACTCCATATCCTTTCTCTCAACATATGCTGTTGGGAATTTAGCTGTTGGATTGTATGTCTTTTCAACAACAGAACCTGAAATTACATTTCTAACCTTTGCTCTGACGAACGCTGCACCCTTACCAGGTTTAACGTGCTGAAACTCAACGATCTGCATTACGTTGCCGTCCTCTTCAAAAGTCACGCCGTTTCTGAAATCACCAGCAGTTACCATTATTTAGTACCTCCATAAACATTCTTAATTAATGTGTACACAGTTCAAAATGTCCGCATACCTCTATATTTATTTTACCATATTTATTTGTTTATTGCAATAGCTTTTGAAAACTTTTTTACCAAAAAATCAAAAAAAATTACAAGCAAATAAGCTCTTTAGGGGCTTTTGTCATATTGATACAGCCGTTTTCTGTAACAACAACAAAATCTTCTATTCTCACACCAAACTTGCACTCAAGATAAATACCTGGCTCTACTGTTACGATCGAATTTTCAGGCAATATATCTTCCCTGCTAGGCGAAGCATAAGGGCTTTCATGTATCTCAACTCCCACACCATGTCCGAGAGAATGGCCGAAATTATCTCCATAGCCTGCTTCAGTTATGATATCCCTTGCTATTTTGTCAAGTGCTTTTCCTGACATACCTGCCTTTACTGCGTCAAGAGCTGCAAGCTGTGCAGTAAGAACAGTTTCGTATACAGACTTCATCTTGTCACTAGGTTTGCCTACGCATACAGTTCTAGTCATATCGCTGTGCCAACCTTCATAAGTTGCTCCGAAATCCATAAGCACGAACTCACCGATCTCAACTTTTTTGTCAGATGGTACACCATGTGGAAGCGAGGTATTAGAGCCTGAAAGTGCAATAGTGTCAAAAGACAGAGCTTCAGCACCATTTCTAAGCATATAATAGTCAAGCTCAAGCTGAATCTCTTTTTCAGTTCTGCCGACCTTGATAAAGTCAAGCATATGTGCAAAACCCTTTTCAGCGATACGCTGTGCTTTGATTATCTTGTCTATCTGCTCTTGGGATTTAACTGTTCTGATCTCTCTTATTATTTCCGCAAGCTTTGTGTCTGCGATGACCTCAGCATTAAGCTTTTGCTGATATGCGATAAGCTCGGAAAGTGTGCAGGTATCGGCATTAACAGAAACTGTTTTTGCACCATGCTTTTCAATAAGGCTGTTTATCTGCTCATAGAGCTTGTCCTGCAAAATGACCTCGCAAGCTGTGACAGTTTTCTTTGCCTTTTCAATATATCTGAAATCTATGATAAAATACGCTTTTTCCGGAAAAACCACTAGTGTTCCTGCACTTGATTTCATTGCAGTGAAATATCTTCTGTTCACATCGTCAGTGATAACAGCACAATCTGCCGCTTCTGTTACTCGTGAACAAAGTTTTTCAAGATCAGTCATTGTCTGCACCGCTTTCATTTTTCCATTTGTAATACAAAGCGTCAACAGCCATGTAGTATGAATACTTTCCGAACCCGCTTATCTGACCCACGCATACAGGTGCGATAACAGAAGTGTGTCTGAATTCGTCACGGGAGTGTATATTGCTCAGATGTACCTCAACGACAGGAATCTTTATTGCGGCGATGGCGTCTCTGATAGCATAGCTATAGTGTGTATAAGCGCCTGCGTTAAGTATAACGCCGTCATAATTTTTTCTAGCAAGGTGAAGCTTGTCGATTATTTCACCCTCATGGTTTGACTGATAAACGTCGCAGTGAAATTCATATTTCATTGCATGCTCGATTATCTCGTTGTTTATGCTCTCAAATGTATCTGTACCGTAAACTCCAGGCTCACGCTCTCCCAGAAGATTAAGGTTAGGACCATGTATAACAAGTATTTTTTTCATATCAATACTCTCCTATCTTTATTTCACCGACAAATAATAATCCTTCATTGTCAGTGCGTCTTTGTCCTGAGTGCCTGCGCTTTCACAGACGAATATAGGCGAAAGATCTTTCTTTGCGACTATCTCCATAAGCGGCTCATAGTCAGGTCCAAAGCCTTGATTATCGTCAAAAGTCAGGTGCTTTTTCTCACCGCCTGGATTTGTAAACATTATCTTAGAAAAATGGCTGTGGAATATTTTCAGCCTGTCGTGACCGATAGCATTTTCCACTTCATCAAGCATTCTCTCATACTCTGCCTTACCTTTTATATAGCCGAACTCTCTTGCGTTGAGATGTCCGAAATCTATTGTCGGCAGGAACGTATCATCAAGCTTGCAAAGCTCCAGCACTTCTGTTAAGTTACCAAGCTGATTTACCTTACCCATAGTTTCAGGGCAAAAAACGATATGCTCAAAGCCCTGCTCAACGGCTGTTTTTCTAGCCCTTGTGAGAGTATCTTTAGCAAGTTCCAAAGCGTCCTCTCTGCTTATTTTCGCACAGCTTCCTGAATGGATAACTATTCTATCAGCACCCATTCTGCTTGCAGCGTCACAGGATTGCAGAATATAATTTATGCTGTTGTCACGCTTTTCAGCTTCAAGGCTTGAAAGCGAAATAAAATACGGCGCATGGAGCGAAAGCGTGATATTATGCTCTTTAGCCTTGTCTTTCAAGGCAAAAGCTATTTTATCAGAGACCTTAACTCCCCTGCCACACTGATATTCATAGTGGTCAAGCCCCATTGCTTCGAGATATCCCGGAGCTTGAAGTGTTGTTTTATATTTAGCAGAAAACGCTTCGCTGTTTCCCGCAGGTCCAAATCTTGCTGACATCATTATCATTCCTTTCGTTTTATGCTATTTAAGCTTTGGTAAAAACGGCTTTTCACAGGCTCTTTTAAATCGAAATGGCAAGCTCGTTTCAGGCTCTATTGGGAACACGAATATGGAGCGTATACCTTTCAGATTTGAGCCAAGCACGTCAGTGAATATCTGATCACCCACAGCCGCAACATTTTTCTTATTAAGCCCCAGCTTAGCTATAGCCTTTGTGTAGCCAAATGTCAGCGGTTTTTTGCCTTCAGGTACAAAGTCAAGCTCCAACTGCTCTGCAAAAGGCTTTACCCTTGGAGCATGATTGTTTGAAACGATCATAAGCTTTATCCCTGCCGCTTTCATCTTAGCAAGCCAATCAAGACTCGACTGCGGAGGAACTGGATTGTTATGTGTTGTCAGCGTATTATCAAGATCGAGGAGCAGCCCCTTGATATGCTTTTTAGCAAGAAAATCGGGGGTTATCTCTCCTACCTTGTCAAAAACATAAGTTGGTTTGAACATAAAAAAACTCCTGTTGTATAAAATAAAAAGCGGACATAAAAATGCCCGCCTTTAATTACATATTAGTATTTACGCTTACGAGCAGCTTCGGACTTCTTCTTACGCTTTACCGAAGGCTTTTCGTAGTGTTCTCTTTTACGAACCTCTGCGATAACGCCGTCTCTTGCACATGATCTCTTGAAACGCTTAAGTGCTGTATCCAAAGTTTCGTTCTTTCCAACACGGATTTCTGCCAAAATTATTCCCTCCCTTTGCCACCTGTGACAGAGGCAATTCTATCGGAATTTCCGAAAATCAATGGTGATAGTGAAGGTGTCTGCAAAAGCAAACTGAAACGCTTTACGTTCCCCCAGTCCTACTCTTTCGGACCGCTCTGTCTTTAATCTGCGGAATTTATAAAACCGATATAATTACAAATTTAATTATACTATATTTCCACCAAAAAGTCAATAGCTTTCTGGCTCTTTTTTTGATTTTTTCTGAGGAAATTTTCGCTTACTTTACAACCAGATTTACAAGCTTGTTAGGAACATAGATTTCCTTGACTATATTTTTGCCTTCCGTTGCCTTAACGATAGCTTCGTCAGCCTTAGCGAGTGCGATAACGTCGTCCTTAGCTGCGTCTGTAGGTATTGTGAGCTTGGATTTTACCTTGCCGTTTATCTGACAAACGATCTCGATAGTATCGTCCTTGCAGAGTGCTTCATCATATGTTACCCACTCCTGCTCGTCAAGAACTCCCTCGCAACCGATCATCTGATAAAGTTCTTCTGTAACATGAGGTGCAAAAGGATTGAGTATGATAAGAAGATCTCTGAACTCTTTCTTTGTGATAGAGCCAACATTATATATCTCATTAAGAAGCGTCATCATTGCGGCAATAGCAGTATTGAACTTCATTGACTCAATATCATCGGATACCTTCTTGATAGTCTTGTGCATGAGCGATCTCAGCTTGTCGCTGTACTCGTCGCTGTCAACTACCTTATCCTGCAAAGCCCAAATTCTGTCCACAAATCTCTTACAGCCCTTAACACTGCTCTCGCTCCATGGAGCTGCCTTTTCATAGTCACCCATGAACAGAACATAAAGTCTGAGAACATCTGCACCGTATTCGTCAACAACATCGTTAGGGTCAACAACGTTTCCTCTTGACTTACTCATCTTCTCACCGTCAGGTCCAAGGATAAGACCCTGAGCTGTTCTCTTTGCATAAGGCTCTGAAGTTGGTACAAGACCGAGGTCGTAGAGGAACTTGTGCCAGAAACGTGAATAGATCATATGACGTGTAACGTGCTCCATACCACCGTTATACCAATCAACAGGCATCCAATATTTCAGTGCTTCCTGTGAAGCAAACTCATCATTGTTGTTAGGATCGCAATAACGCAGGAAGTACCACGAAGAACCAGCCCACTGTGGCATTGTATCTGTTTCTCTCTTTGCGTCACAGCCACACTTAGGACATTTGCAGTGTACGAAAGAGTCTATCTTAGCCAGAGGGCTTTCGCCGTCTGTACCAGGCTCAAAGTTCTCTACCGGTGGCAATTTAAGTGGAAGCTCATCATATGGCACAGCGACCATTCCGCAGTGAGGGCAATGTACTATCGGGATAGGCTCGCCCCAATATCTCTGACGATTGAAAGCCCAGTCTTTCATCTTATACTGAACGCCCTTTTCACCGCAGCCCAGTTTTTCAAGAACAGTAAGCATCTTTTCGATAGCTTCTTTCTTGTTTGTTATGCCGTTAAGCTCACCTGAGTTGACCATTTCGCCGTCGCCTGTGTAGGCTTCCTTAGAAATGTCGCCGCCCTTGATGACTTCGATTATGTCAATGCCGAACTTCTTTGCAAAATCATAGTCCCTTGTATCGTGAGCAGGCACAGCCATGATAGCGCCTGTGCCGTATCCCATCATAACATAGTCTGAGATGTAGATAGGTATCTCTTTGCCTGTGATAGGATTGATAGCTGTCAGACCGTCTATCTTAACGCCTGTTTTATCCTTAACGAGCTGAGTTCTCTCAAATTCGCTCTTCTTTGCACACTCTGTCTTATAAGCGTCAAGGTCAGCAATGTTTGCAATACTATTTCTGTATTTCTGGATGATAGGATGTTCAGGAGCGATTACCATGAATGTAACGCCGTAAAGCGTGTCAGGACGTGTAGTGTAGATCTTGAGCTGATCGTCCTGCTCTTTGATCTTGAAGTTTACAAATGCACCTGTTGATTTTCCTATCCAATTCTGCTGCTGGAGTTTGATGTTAGGCAGATAGTCAACTTCTTCAAGTCCCTGAAGAAGCTTGTCAGCGTATTCTGTGATCCTAAGATACCATACTTCTTTAGTTTTCTGAACTATCTCGCTGTGGCAAACATCGCAGTGACCGCCCTGTGAGTCCTCATTTGAAAGAACGACCTTACAGCTTGGGCAATAATTTACGAGGGTCTTATCTCTGAATACAAGACCATTCTCAAACATTTTAAGGAATATCCACTGTGTCCACTTATAGTAGTTTTCGTCGGTCGTATCAATAACTCTTGACCAATCGAATGAAAAACCTACTCTTTTGAGCTGCCCCGTGAACTTCTTGATATTGTCGTCTGTTACCTTTCTTGGGTGAACACCTGTTTTGATAGCTGTGTTTTCTGTAGGCAGACCGTAAGCGTCAAAGCCTATAGGGAAAAGTACATTATAGCCCTGCATACGTCTTTTACGGCTTACAACTTCAAGACCAGAATAAGCCTTGATGTGTCCAACATGCATTCCATGACCTGACGGATAAGGAAACTCTACAAGTCCGTAAAATTTCTTCTTCGAAAAGTCATTGCTTGCCTCAAAGGTCTTATGCTCGTCCCAGTATTTCTGCCATTTGCTTTCTATGGCCGAAAAATTGTATTCTTTCATCTTTATCAATCCTTTGTTAAATTATAATTGTCAAAATTAATCCTGTGGCTCGTCTGGTAAGAACTGCTTTACGTCGATATCCTTGCCGTCAGACCATAGTCTTTCAAGATTGTAATGATCTCTTGTTTCCTTATAGAAAACATGAACTATGATATCACCGTAATCAAGTACGACCCAAGTTGCACCCTGATAGCCCTCTGTTCTGTTAGGTTCAATGCCAAGCTGGCTCATTTTGAACTCAACTTCCTCCGCAAGGGCCTTTGTCTGAGTGCTTGAAGTACCATTTGCTATAACAAAATAATCCGCAACTATAGTCAGGTCACCGATCTCTATTACCCTGATGTCCTCTGCTCTTTTTGAATCAAGAGCTTTAACAATAGTTGACAGCTTTTCATTCTGTGAAATATTATCCATAAAAATCTCCTTTATTTTGAATTATAGGCAAAATCATTATATGCTTCAAGTGTGGAAAGAGGGATAGTATTACCCTTTTCCACTGAGTCTTTTATTGAGAATTTCAAAGCCTCAAACATTGCTTTCTCCAAGCTTTGTTCGGCATACTTTCTCATTTTCTTTACATCTTTATAATCCCTGTCCGCAGAAATAAGGTCTGCAAGATATACTATCTGGCTAAGCTTGGGCATATTGCCACAGGCAACCGTATGATAGCGTATAGCTGAGATTATCTCAGGATCATGAATATCAAAAAGCGTCTGCACAAGCTCTGCCCCTGCAATACCGTGAAACAGAGGAACAGCCTTTTTCTCTATATCGCACACATCAAGTGAAGATTTAGAAACTATAGCCGCAAGCTCCAATGCTGGTATCTCTTTTGCAACATCATGCAAAAGTCCTGCGATATAAGCCTTGTCTGCGTCAGCACCATATCTTTTTGCAAGCTCCACAGCGGAATTTGCCACGTTCATAGAGTGTGTGTATCTCTTTTTTGATAAATGTTCTTTTAGGTATGCTTTATAAATGCCTATTGTTTTTTTATCTGCCACTTAGAAAACCTCGGTTATACAAATTTTTGTCCACTATATATTGTACAACATTTTCACTCAAATAGCAAGAGCAATCAACATTTTTTTTGAGCATTTGACGTATCTCAGTTGAAGACACCTCAAATGGGTCAGTTTTTACTATGATTATCTCTCCACCCTCGGCTTTGAGCTGTTTGGCTTTCACCTCTATGTGGTCAATGTCCTCATGCGAGCGTGCAACGCAGATAAGTGCCGAAAGTAATAATATCTCCTTATACTGATACCATTCTTCAAATGAAAGCAACATATCGCTGCCCATTATAAAAAACAGCTTATCATGTGGATATAACTCTTTTAGATGTCTGAGTGTTATCACTGAATAGCTTTTGCCCTCTTGCTTAAGTTCCCAATCAGATATTTCCACACATGGGATATCTGCAAAAGCAAGTCTGCACATATTCAACCTATCCTCAGAGGAAGCTAAGTCCTCCGCTTGCTTATGTGGAGGTATTCTGTCAGGCATGACGATCATCTTGTCAAGACCCGCCTGCTCCGCTACGCTTTTAAGGCAATTTAAGTGCCCTAAGTGAACAGGATTGAACGTGCCGCCGAAAACACCTATTTTCATTACTTTGACTTTAATTTTATAACAGGCTGCTTCTCATTACGTTTATAAAGTACCGCCTTTGAGCCTATTACCTGAACGACTTCAGCAGATATCTTTTCAGCGATCTCCTCTGCGGCTTCCCTTGCGGTGTACATTGAGTTGTCAAGCACCTTTATTTTTACAAGCTCGTGAACTCTCAGATAATCGTCTATCTGTGCCACCTGAGCGTCATTAACTCCGCCCTTGCCTATCTGAAAAGCAGGCTGTATAAGCGAAGCCATACCTTTGAGTTCTGCTCTTTGTTTAGTTGTAATCATAATCTAAATCCTTTCAGTTTACTGCTTTGTGAGCTGTTCAAGCAAAGCTTTCAGTGCGTTTGCTCTATGGGAAACGGTATTCTTTGTTTCTGAGTCCACCTGAGCAAAGCTCTTGTTCCCATACATGAAAATAGGGTCATAGCCGAAGCCGTTTTCGCCAACAGGCTCGTGAGCTATCTTACCGAATACTTTTCCCTCAACGGCTATCTCTTCACCGTCTGCTTTGATAAAGTGTATTGTACAGGTAAAGTGTGCTCCCCTTTTATCATCAGGTATTTCTTTCATTTTTTTAAGCACAAGAGCGGTACGCTCATCATCAGTTTCGAGTCCGCCATATCTTGCTGAATATACTCCAGGCTCACCATCCAGGGCGTCTATCTCAAGACCGCTGTCGTCTGCAAGTACAGCACAGCCGCAAAGCTTGAATGCAGCTCTTGCTTTTAGTGCAGAGTTTTCAGCAAAAGTAGTGCCTGTTTCCTCAACATCAAGTATCAGACCTGCCTCTGATTGCGAGAACACCTCATAACCAAGCGGCTCAAGAATCTGTTTATATTCTCTTATCTTGCCTTTATTGTTGCTTGCAATAACAAGTTTCATTTTTTCTCCTTTAGCTGTGTATATAAGTTACCTTGTTTTTCTTTAATTTTTCACGGCATTTCATTGCTTTGTCTTTGAAAATTGTACCGATACAGTCCTCATTGAAAACAACTTTCATTCCACATTCAATAGCACCTATTGCAGTGTTGATAACGGAGATACCACCATCAACACCTACAAATTCTATCTCTTTCACATTCCTTGCTCTCATAAAATCTTCAAGAGCAACGTTTGAAAAAGCATCTGGCTTGCTTTTGGAATAAATATTTTTGGATACAACTTTCAGCTTTGCTGGAAAGCTAGCCGCAGGTGTTCCCTCTTTGGGCATTCCTCCACCCAAAAGTCCCTTTTTGTAGCTGACGATATAAAAGACCTCCTCAGCTTTATAAGCAGAGATACGCTTGTTTATGGCGTCGATAAGTGATTCGGCATCATATGAGTATGTGGTTTTATCTCTGCCCCTTCCTACATACATTTCCTGCATATCAACTACAAACAAAACCTTATCCATAAAAAATTCCCCCTGATTTTATACTTTTAAGTGTCTAATCCAATATTCTATTATTCAAACAGTGCTTCAACAAAATCTCTTGCTGAAAACGGCTGTATGTCGTCTATTTTTTCGCCTACTGTAACAAGCTTTACAGGCACTTGCAGATCGTCGGTTATGCTGATAATTATTCCACCCTTGGCTGTGCCGTCAAGCTTGGTAAGAATAATACCCGTTATATCAGCTACTTCGTTGAACTGTCTTGCCTGATTAACTGCGTTCTGTCCCGTTGTAGCGTCAAGCGCAAGCAGGACTTCGAGAGCACAGCCCTCTGCCTGTTGGTGAACTATACGGGATATCTTTTTCAGCTCGTCCATAAGGTTTTTCTTATTGTGAAGACGACCTGCGGTATCGCATATAACAACGTCAGCCTGTCTTGCCTTAGCCGCCACCAGTGCGTCAAATACTACGGAAGCAGGGTCTGAACCTTCGTTGTGCTTGATTATGTCTACCCCTGCACGCTCTGTCCACACTTCGAGCTGGTCAATAGCAGCCGCTCTGAAAGTATCAGCCGCCGCAACGATAACCTTTTTGCCTTGTTTGTGAAGCTGATAAGCAAGCTTGCCGATAGTTGTTGTTTTGCCAACACCGTTTACACCGATAACCAGTATAACTGACGGTGTTGTTGACATATCGAGCTTCTGATCCTCACCGAGCATTTCTGTGATTATCTCTTTAAGCATATCCTTGATTTTTTCAGGTTCTTTAACGCCCTCCTGCTTGACTTTCTGTCTGAGCTTATTGCATATTTTTTCAGAAGTTGTAACTCCGATATCGCAGAGGATAAGCGTTTCTTCAAGCTCCTCAAAAAGATCTTCATCTATTTTGCTGAATGAATGGAGCAGACTTTCTATTCTGCCCATCATTGAGTCTTTAGTCTTTTTAAGACCATTTTTCAGCTTTTCAAAAAATCCCATTTCTTCACTCCTATTCAAGTTTCATTTGACGTGTTTCCGAAACGTCCATTTTAAGAAGCTTGGAAACACCCTTTTCTTGCATCGTTACGCCATACAGAACGTCGGCTTCTTCCATTGTTCCACGTCTGTGAGTAATGGTGATAAACTGTGTTTTATCTGTAAGGTGGTGCAGATATTGTGCATATTTACTTACGTTCACATCATCAAGCGCCGCTTCTATCTCATCAAGAAGACAGAAAGGTGATGGCGAAATTTTCAGGATTGCAAAATAAATTGCAATAGCCACCAGAGCCTGCTCTCCGCCTGAAAGGGACATAAGGTTTGTTATGACCTTGCCTGGCGGCTGAACGTTTATCTCAATACCACATTCAAGGACATTGTTTGGGTCTGTGAGAATAAGCTCGCACTGACCACCACCGAAAAGCTCGGTGAAAATTTTCTTGAAGTTCGCATTTATACGTTCAAAGCTGTCGGTGAACATATTCTTCATATTTTCTGTCAGATCCTCGATAAGTTTTTCAAGTTCTGTTTTTGACGTATTTACGTCATTAAGCTGACCTGTGAGAAATTCGTGTCGCTGTGACACTTCTGCATATTCCTCTATAGCTCCAAGGTTTACGCTTCCAAGATTTCTTATCTTTCCACGAAGTTCGTTGAGTCGCCTGTTAGCTACCGTTATATCCACAATATCCTCGGCTATCTCTGCAGCGTCGCTTCTTGTAAGCTCATAATCGTCCCAAAGCTGTGCCACAAGCTTATCAAAGCCTGCAGTAACAGATTTTTTCTGTTCCTCCGCTCTTGTAATCTGACCTGAAAGTGTTTCCTTCTCGTCCATTTTGTGCTTCTGCTTGGTGCGAAGTTTGTTTGCTGCATTGTCAAGCTCAATATGCTCACGCTGAGCCTGCTCCGCCATTTTCTGTGTGGAGGCTATCTTTTCGTCGGCGCCGCTGAGTTCCTGTTTGGTCTGAAAAATAAGCTCTTTCTTCTCGGCTATTTTCTTTTCACACTCGGAGATATTATCGTTCAACTTGCCGCTGTCAGTATCACTGTCGCCGATAGTTTCTTCAAGCTGTGATATTGAAAGCTTGCAGGCATCAAGGTCTTTGGATAACTCTGCCGCCATTATCTTCATTTGCGAAAGCTCTTCGCTGAGCTGTTCACGCTTATTTTTAAGTTCTGCCTGCTCGTTCTGAGAGTCGGCAAGCTTGGCTTCATTATCAGATATCTCAGCTTCGATTTCTGAAAGTTCTGTCTGAGCCTTGTCGATATCTCCGCTTACTATCTTGTATTTATTTTTCAGCGTTTCGATAAATGTTTCTATCTCATCAAGCTTGTTTTCATAGTCAGAATAATACTCTGAAACACGCTTTATTTCCATTTCAAAACGGAGTATATCGCTGTTTACCTGTGAAAGCTTTTCCCTTAGTCCCTCGGTATCAGCGGTGTATTTTGAAACCTCTTGATTTAGCTTCTCAACCTGCTGTTTAAGCTCTGTAAAGGAGTTTTCAAGTGCTGTTTTCTTTTTAGCAAGTGCTTCCGCTTCATTTTTTCTTGTAAGCAGACCTGTCTGTTTGGAAACGCTTCCTCCTGTGAATGAGCCGCCCGCGTTTATCACCTGTCCGTCCAGGGTAACGATGCGGAATTTATAGCCGTATTTCTTTGCGATAAGGGTTGCACTGTCGATATCCTCTGCTATACATATCCTGCCTAAAAGGCTGTTGATTACGCCCTCAAACTGGCTGTCATACTTAACAAGCTCACAGCCTAGAGCCACAAAGCCGTCCTCATTTTCAAGTTGCGGCATATTTAGCCTGTTTCCTCGAACTGATGTAACGGGCAGAAATGTTGCACGGCCTGATCTGTTCTCTTTCAGAAGCCTGATACCTCTCTTAGCAGAGTCCTCATTGTTTACGACAATATTCTGAAGTGCCCCACCCAACGCAGTTTCAATGGCTACAGAGTATTTTGTTTCAACAGATATAAGCTGAGAAACAGTACCGCAAATGCCGCTTATCCTACCCTGCTGTGAGGCTTTCATTATGTGCTTTACGCTGAACTGAAAGCCCTCCATGGAGTTTTCAAGGTCGGCTATAGTCTTTATCCTGTTCTCAACGTCACGGAGCTGTATTTCCGTATCTGTGAGATTTTTGCGACATTCTGAAAGCTTTGTGTTTCTAGTTTCAAGAAGCTTTGCAAGTCCGCTCAAGCGGTTTGTAAGCTCCTGCTTGTTTTCGTCAGCTTTGCCTTTTGATTCACACAGTTCCTTTAATTCCTTTGAAGAAAGTTTTGAATGTTCTTCAAGCTGTTTTTTTCTTTCAAGAGAATTTTCGATCTGCTCATCAATATCCGAAAGGTTGTTTTTAGCATTTTCAAGTCTGAATGAAACTTCCGACTTTTTCATGTAAAGCTCATTTATAAAGCTTCCAGCTTCACTTACCGACTTGTCAGATAATGCAGTTTTATCAATAAGCTCAGAAAGCTCTTTTTCTTTACAATCTACGGCTTCCTGCTGCTTTGCTTTTTTCTCGTCGAGTTCTTCAAGCTCCTGTCTGCGTGTTTTCAGCTCAGCCTCAAGATAGTATTTTGATGAGTTGGACTCACTTATCTGCTCTTTAAGCTTCAAAATATTATCTTCAAGGTGAGAAATATCATTCTCATATACTGCGATCTTTGACAGTGCCTGAGAGTTTTCAAGCTCCACCTGATGTATTTGATTTTTGTAGCTGTCAGCAAGCTCAGATTTTTCAGCGCTCTTTGCAAAGCTGTCATTTATATCATCTTCAATGCTTTCAAGCTCCTGCGTGATGACCTCGTACTCTTTTTTTACAGCAGAAAGCTTCTCCTCATAACCTGCTATTTGGCTCATATACTCGTTGAGCTTATGCACCCATACGGAGACTTCCAGCTTTCTCTTTTCTTCATCAAGGACTCTGAACTTCTCCGCCTTTTCAGCCTGCGCTTTAAGCGGACCTATTCGTCCTTCTATCTCTCCCATGATGTCATTGATACGAGAGAGATTATCCTCAGCCGCCGCAAGCTTTTTTTCGGCTTCTTTTTTCTTTGAACGGAATTTTGAAATACCTGCCGCTTCTTCAAATATCTCACGGCGGTCATTGGATTTTCCGTTTACGATATCTGCTATCCTGCCCTGACCGATTATCGAATAACCGTCCCTGCCAAGACCGGTGTCCATAAACAGTTCCACGATATCCTTTAAATTTACTTCTTTACCGTTTATCATGTAAAAGCTGTCGCCATTGCGGTAAAGCTTTCGTGATACTGACACGGTGTCGCTGTCATATTCAAGTGCACCGTCCTCGTTGTCTATGGTGATAGTTACCTGAGCAAAAGGCGCTTTTGGTCTAGTTTGAGTGCCATGAAAAATAACGCCTGCCATTTTTTCACCTCTCAGGGCTTTGGAAGATTGCTCGCCCATTACCCAGCGCATAGCGTCACCGATATTACTCTTGCCTGAGCCGTTAGGACCGACAACTGCGGTGATACCCTTATTGAATTTCAGCTCTATTTTATCCGGAAAAGACTTAAAGCCCTGCAATTCAAGTGATTTAAGATACATTATTTTTCACCACCCCTCATTATGATTTCGTTTATCTTTATTTTATCGCTGTCCTCGTGACCTACAATTTTTATATTGACACCAAGATCTTTGAAATATTCTATGTTAGCTTTTTTCTGACCTATTGCCTTGCTTATCTGCCTTTTTGGTACAGATATCACAACGGAAACTATATCGCTTATATTGCCATGCTTTCCAAGCTCCTCAGCTATAAGCCTGCGGTAATTTCTGCCTTCGCAAAGTTCACGGAATGCAGGGTGATAAAATCCGCCCAACATTTGCTCCTCCACGACCTCGCTTGCGTGCAGACCAAGCTTTATAACATCTATACCAAGTTTATCGGCTTCTGTGAGAAGATAAGAACAGATTTTCACTACCTCGTCAAAGTCCATAGGCTTATATTCGCCACTTTTGTAAAGCTCTCCGAGCCTTGTACCATTAAGAATAACAACGGGATAAATACGTACTGTTTTAGGAGACAGCGCCGCTATCTTCGACCAAGTTTCCAGCTCAGTTTCACGGTTGCTTTTATAAAGTCCTATCATCATTTGCAGTCCAAGGTCAAAGCAGCCATAGCTTTTTATAAGCTTTGCAGCGTTTTCGACGTCCTGAACAGTATGTCCACGCTCGTTGGCTTCAAGAACAACATCTGACATAGACTGTGCGCCAAGCTCAATAGCCGTAACGTGATTATCTCTGAGAATGTCAAGTATCTCAGTGCTGATATAGTCAGGTCTGGTGGATATCCTGATACCCTTGAATTTGTCGTTGCCTATAAACTCCTGCGCTGCACCAAGAAGTTCGAGCATATATTCTCTCGGCACTGCTGTAAAGCTACCACCGAAAAAGGCTATTTCCGTCTGTGAAACGTCCTTGACTTCGTTCATTGCCTGTGTGCAGATACGCTTAACATCATCAGCGTGCGGTATCTTCTCTGTACCAGTTATGGTGCGCTGATTGCAGAACGCACACATATGCGGACAGCCTATATGCGGCACGAAGACAGATATATTACTGTGCCCCATAGCCCATTAGTTCCAATGCTTCTTTAGCCGCCAACTGTTCAGCGGTCTTTTTCGATCTGCCTGTACCCTCGCCGATAACATTCGTATTCAAAAGTACCTGAACAGTAAATTTCTTATTATGGTCAGGACCTGACTCGCCTTTAAGGTGATATTCTATTCTCTCCTCAGGATTTTTCTGGATTATCTCCTGAAGAATAGTCTTGTAATCATGGAAAACAACTCCATCAGGCGTGATATTTTCAGGTATGAATGAAAGTATATATTTTGAAACAGGCTCGATACCACCGTCAAGATAAATTGCAGCGATAACTGCTTCAAAAGCGTCTGAAATAATTGACGGTCTTTCTCTGCCGCCTGTTATCTCTTCGCCTTTTCCAAGGAAAATATACTTTCCAAGTTCTATTTTCTTTGAGAACTCAAACAGTGCTTTTTCGCACACAAGTGAAGCTCTCATTTTTGTCAGCTCGCCCTCAGGCATATGCTTGTAATGCTCGAAAATGTGATCTGACACAACTATAGAAAGCACTGAATCTCCAAGAAATTCAAGCCTTTCATTGCTGTTTCTTGCCTTCTTGTTTTCATTTGCAAATGATGAATGGGAAAGAGCTTCGTAAAGGAGCTTTTCGTCTTTGAATTGATAACCTATTCTTTCCTGAAACTCTTTAAGAGCCTTTTGCTCGTCCATTATAACATCTCCTGTTTGCTTTTCAACTGCTCGATAGCAGTTGTGATCTCGTCTATCACATTAGTTTCAGTAAATTGTTTTGCTTGTCTGATAGCGTTATAGAATGCTCTTGCATTTGATGAGCCATGTGCCTTGATAACAGGCTTTGCAGTACCAAGTAGAGGCGCTCCGCCATACTCAGAGTAGTCTACCTTTTTCTTGAATTCTTTAACGTTCTTCATTACCATAAGAGCAGCGATCTTTGACTTTGTATCCTTAGTCAGAAGCGTTTTAAGCTCCCCTGAGAAGAATTTTGCCATGCCCTCGTAAAGCTTGAGCATAAGGTTTCCGCAGAAGCCGTCAGCCACGCATACGTCACAATCGCCCATAGGAAGCTGTCTTGCTTCGATATTTCCAACAAAGTTTACAGGTGCGTTTTTCAACTGCTTGTAAGTTTCAAGCTCCAGCTCTCTGCCCTTTGATTCCTCGGCACCAATATTTGCAAGACCTACTCTTGGTGACTCAACACCAAGTATCTTGTTCATATAAGCCGAACCCATTATTCCAAACTGAGTAAGCATTTCAGGGCGGCAGTCTGCATTTGCACCGCTGTCAAGAAGCATCGTAGGCGTCGTTGCCGTAGGAAGTATTGTTGCAAGAGCTGGTCTTTTGATGCCCTTTATTCTCTTTACGATAAACGTTGCTCCAACTACAAGTGCGCCTGTTGAGCCAGCTGAAACGAAAGCGTCGCCCTCGCCGTCTGCAAGCATTTTCATGCCCACAGCCATTGAACAATCCTTCTTGCCCTTGATGACCTCTGTAGGCTCTTCGCATATCTCGATAACAGTATCAGCGTGCTTGATATGTAAAGCTGTAATATCAAGTCCGTTTTCCTGTGCACATTTTTTTATTTTTTCTTCATCACCAACAAGAGTAACGTCAACACCGAAATCTTTTTGTGCGTCAATTGAACCTTTTATGACTTCGAGAGGTGCGTTATCTCCGCCGAAAGCGTCAATTACTATGTTCATAACATTCTCCTTAAAATTCCTCAATAGCCTTGTCAAGGTCTGCAAGACCCCTTTCAGCTATCATCTTATATTTCAGTTTCTTATCTCTTATACGTTCAGGCAGCTCAGGCAGGATACCCATATTACATCCCATAGGCTGGAACTTCTCCACAGTAGGATCGCTTATATACTTTGAAAGCGCACCCAGCATTGTGGTATCAGGCAAGGTAACCGCAGGCTTGCCCTGCAAACGTCTTGCCATGCTCAACCCTGCAAAAATTCCGCTTGCCGCCGATTCGATATATCCCTCAACGCCTGTCATTTGACCTGCAAAATAGAGGTTATCTCTATCTCGCATATTAAACTGCGGATTTAAGAGCTTAGGCGAATTGATGAAAGTGTTTCTATGCATAACTCCATAGCGTATAAATTCTGCATTTTCAAGTCCTGTGATAAGAGAAAATACTCTTTTCTGCTCACCAAATTTAAGGTTTGTCTGAAAGCCCACAAGGTTATACAGACTTCCCTCTGCGTTCTCTGCACGAAGCTGAACGATGGCATAAGGTCTGTTTCCTGTTCGTGGATCTGTCAAACCCACAGGCTTCAATGGTCCAAAACGCATTGTGTCCTCTCCTCTTTTGGCAAGGACCTCAACCGGCATACAGCCTTCATACACCTTGAACCCGTCCTTTGAAAAGTGCTCCTTATCAAAATCATGGAGCGGAGCGGATTCCGCATTGATAAGTTCATTATAGAATCTGAGATATTCTTCCTTATTCATAGGGCAGTTTATATAATCAGCCTCGCCCTTGCCGTATCTCGATGCAAAAAACACCTTATCCTTATCAAGACTTTCATATGTGACGATAGGTGCGGCGGCATCATGAAAATACAGATAATCACCGCATATTTTGCCGATACTCTCTGCAAGCCCATTGCTTGTAAGAGGACCTGTTGCGATTATAACATCGCCATCAGGTATATCTGTGACTTCTTCCTCGATAACAGTGATGTGAGGATTTTCCATTATCTTTGCCGTGACCATATCGGAAAACTTTTTCCTGTCAACAGCAAGTGCTCCACCTGCTGATACCTTAGTTTCAGCTGCACATTCCATTGTGACAGAGCCAAGCCTGCGCATTTCCTCTTTTAGCATACCTGCGGCTGAATCTATTCTGTCCGCTTTCAATGAATTTGAGCAGACAAGCTCTGCAAAGCCCTTATATTTATGGGCGGGCGTAAACTTTTTCGGCTTCATTTCATAAAGCTCAACGTCTATCCCTGCTTGGGCTAACTGCCACGCAGCTTCACAGCCTGCAAGTCCTGCACCTATTACCTTAACCGCCATTAGATAAATTCCTTTCATATCCGCAATCAGGCTTATGGCAAATGAGTATTCCGTTCTTTCCGCCTTTCTGGAAAAGCGTACTGCCACACTTAGGGCATTTCTCTTCGGTAGGAACGTCCCATGTCATGAACTTGCACTCAGGATTGTCCTCACAGCCGTAATACTTTTTGCCCTTTTTAGACTTTTTGAGAAGCACTTTCTTTCCGCAGTAAGGGCAAATTCCGCCTGTTTCTTGAACTATTTTCTTGGTATTCTTGCACTCAGGAAAACCTGAGCAAGCCATAAATTTGCCATATCTGCCTATCTTTATTACCATAGGTTTGCCGCAAAGCTCGCACACCTGATCTGTTTCTTCGTCAGGCACTTTGATACGCTTCCCGTCCATGGCTTCCTCGGCTTCAGTCAATTCCTCGTCAAAATCACTATAAAAATCCTGCAAAGTTTTTACCCAACTTTTCTTGCCATTTTCCACTTCGTCAAGAGATTTCTCCATGTTTGCAGTAAACTTAACATCAACTATTTTATCAAAGTGCTCGCTCATAAGCTGGTTTGTTACTTCGCCAAGCGAAGTCGGCTTAAGCTGTTTTCCGTCACGCTCAACATAATTCCTGTTTATTATGGTTGTAATAGTTGGAACATAAGTCGAAGGTCTGCCGATGCCTGTTTCCTCAAACGCTTTTACGAGGGTCGCTTCTGTGTATCTGGCAGGAGGCTGAGTGAAATGCTGATTTCCTTCAAGGTTACGCACCTTTATTGAGTCACCGGATTTTATTGGAGGAAGCACGTTTTTCTTTTCACCCTCATCGTCTTTAGCCTCTTCATAAAGAACAGTAAATCCGTCGAACTTTACAGAATAGCCTGTTGCCTTGAAGTTACAACCGTTTGCAGAAATATCAACAGAAACAGTGTCCATAAGGCAGTTTGACATCTGAGAAGCTATAAATCTCTCCCAAATGAGTTTATAAAGCTTGTACTGGTCACTCGTCACTCCGCTTGCCTTTACCATATCAGGTGTTACCTCTGGGTGTGTTGGTCGGATGGCTTCGTGAGCGTCCTGAGCGTTGCCCTTAGTTTTATATTTTTTCGGTGTGTCAGGGATATACTTATCGCCATATTTTTTTCTGATAAAATCATATGCCGCTGCTCTTGCTTCATCAGAAATTCTAAGGCTGTCGGTACGCATATAGGTGATAAGACCTGTCTGACCCATATCGTTTATCTCAACACCCTCATAAAGCTCCTGAGCAGTTTTCATCGTTCTTCTCGCCTGAAAACCGAGACGTCTTGACGCTTCCTGCTGTAAAGTCGAGGTGGTGAATGGTGCGGCAGGAGATTTTCTGTGAACGCTCTTTTTTACCTTGTCGATAACAAACTCGGCACCCTCAAGCCTTTTCAGTATCTCGTCAGCCTGCTCTTTATTTTTCAACTCTGGCTTTTCTCCGTCAACTGTATTAAGCTTTGCGGCAAAGGTCTTTCTTTCACCGTTTGCAGAAAATTTTCCGTCAATGGACCAATATTCCTGAGATACAAATGCCCTTATCTCGTTTTCTCTGTCGCATATCATTTTAACTGCGACAGACTGAACTCTGCCCGCTGAAAGTCCTTTTCTTATCTTTCTCCAAAGAAAAGGTGAAAGCTTATAGCCCACAAGTCTGTCGAGGATACGTCTTGCCTGCTGTGCATTAACAAGGTTTATATCAATAGAACGTGGGTGGCTCATTCCAGCTTTGATACCGGTTTCAGTAAGCTCGTTGAAAGTTACTCGGTTTTTATCATTCAGGTCAAGACCCAAAAGCAATGCAAGATGCCATGAAATGGCTTCTCCCTCTCGGTCAGGGTCTCCTGCAAGATAAACATGGTCGCTTTTCTTTGCAAGCTTTTTTATATCTTTTATAACGCCCTCTTTGTCTTTTATATTGACATATTTAGGTTCAAAATTATTATCTATATCGACGCCCAGCTTTGATTTTGGCAGGTCACGGACATGACCCTTTGAAGCCACGACTTCATAATCATCGCTAAGATAACGCTTAATTGTTTTTATCTTCGTTGGTGACTCAACTATGATCAAATTAGACAAATCTATTCTCCATTCTTAATATATATTAAAGTCCAAACATTTTGCCCGGATATGACTTAACAGTACCATAAAGTTCAAGCTCCGTTAGCTGTGCAAGCACATCAGAGATATCCATATCAAGCTTTGCGGATATCTCGTCCACAAGCATATTTCCGCTTTTTAACAGTTTGCAAATGCTCTTTTGTGTGTCATCAAGCCCTGACAGATCAGGCTCAGGTGTTGGCTTTACCACTTCTGTTTCAGAAACAGTCTTGCTGTCAGGCACTTTTCTTTTGCTTTTTCTGTGCTTCACTGTCTTAGGCTCGCCATTGTTAAGTATAGCAGAATCCTCAGCAGGAAGCGTGAACTCTCCCAGGCTTTCCACAAGTCTAAGAGATTGATACCTCTCATTGCCAAGCGAATACACTATATCCTCTGCGCCGAACACAGGTTGACACTCATTTCTTATGAGATCACGTTGTCCGAAATATCGACTGTCATAGATATCATGTGGCGGTACTACAAATACCTGTTTTCCTTGAGATATGGCGTGATTGACATTATCAAGACCATGACTTTCCTTGCTACACTCAGTAAAAAGCACTGCATTTGAAAGTCCTGTAAGAATCCTATTGCGATTCACAAAAGCATTTCCAAATGGTTTATAACCCGGAAAATACTCTGATATTACTACTCCATTCTCAGCGATCTGTTTTTTTAGCTCGTTACTTCCCTTAGGGTAATCACAATCAAGAGCTGTGCCACACACAGCTATAGGTCTACTATTATTTTCAATAGCTACCCTGTTAGCGATCTGATCTATACCTCCTGCAAACCCCGAAGCAAGCAGACAGTTTCTTCTTATAAGATCTGCGCAAATATGCTTCGTTATCTTTACAGAATATTCAGACGGCTCACGGGAGCCTACTACTGAAATAACGCATTTATCGTTTAAAAAGTCAAGGTTACCATAAGTATACAGAACAGCAGGTGGATTTGCAATCCGTTTAAGTCTGTCAGGATAGCCCTCACTTTCGTAACAATAAATATTTATGCCAAGCTCTTCACAGCGTTTATTTATGATTTCTGCGTCTTTAAGACTATATTTTCCTATCCTCTGCAGCTCTTTATCATTAAGTCCGCTGACCATATGATCATCGAGTGCAGTCATGAACTCAACTATATCATCATAATTTGCAGAAACTTCCCATATACGTTTGCTTGATGGAGTGAAAATCAGAACCGCTCTTATCCACAATAAAAGTCTTTCTTTATCCATGACTGCCACCTCGAAACATTTCCCACAAAATGATTGTGCCTGCGCAAGCAGCATTAAGTGATTCTATGTTGCCGTGCATAGAAATAGTCACACGATTTTTACAAATGTCTGAATGTTCTTTAGGCAAACCTTTGCCCTCGTTTCCTATTACAACAGCACACGGTCTGTCAAAATCAAATTCTGTGATATTTTCACCGTTTCTGACAACTGCAGCATTTGTAACGATACCAAGCTCATCAAAAAGCGTTGCAACGTTCAGAAAATTATCCACTACAAAAAGATCAAGTCTTGTAGTACTTCCCATAGCGGAACGAACCACCTTTGGGTTATACAGATCAACGCAATTATCTGTCATAACTACTCCACTAACGCCTACGGCATCGGCAGTTCTTAGAAGCGTACCCAAATTACCTGGGTCCTGTAAATTATCAAGCACGAGATACTTCCCGTTTTTGTCAATATACTCAGCCGCAAAAGGCAAATCGACCTTAAAAACGATCATATAAATGCCCTGAGAGTTTCCCTCATCTGTCATCTTTTTCGCAAGCTCATCAGATATTTCAAAAACATCTTCAGGTCTTGTGCACGAGAAAAGACTATCGGTTTTAAGTGTATTTTTATACTTAGTCAAGGCCGTTTGAGTATAGAAAACAGAATGGACTTTTATTCTTCCGCACACAGCTTCATAAGCGGTGTCAACGCAGTTTCTTGCACCTTCAACAGCAAACAATCCATGTTCTTCCCTAGCTTTTTTTGATGACAGAATCTTTCTGAAAAGCTTCACTCTAGGGTTATCTTTACTATTAATATGCAAACTGCGTCACCTCTTATTCTGAAAATTTAATCATTTAGTTGCCAAATGCGTCATATATGGTGTTGCCTTAATATACAACAAAACACGCAGGTTACAAGAACGTGCGTGTTTTTGACTATTAAAGAGCAGCCTTCGCCTTTTCTGCGATCGCTGTGAAACCAGCTGGATCGCTGATAGCTATTTCGGAGAGCATCTTTCTGTTAAGATTGATACCAGCCTTGTTTACGCCGTTCATGAATGTTGAATAATTCATACCGTTCATTTTAGCAGCTGCTGAAATTCTTGTGATCCAAAGCTTTCTGAAATCTCTCTTCTTCTGCTTTCTTCCAATGTATGCATACTGACCTGACTTCATTACAGCCTGTTTAGCCATTTTGAAGTGCTTGCTCTTGGCACCAAAGTATCCCTTAGCAAGCTTCAGAGTCTTATTTCTTCTCTTACGAGTCATCATTGCTCCCTTTACACGAGCCATAGTTATTACCTCCTGAAATTTTTAAAATTTGTTTTCCCTACAACTCGTTTATTTGTAAGGGATAAGAGCCTTTACGTTCTTGATGTTGGTATCATCTGCATAAGCTGCACCACGCAGGATTCTCTTACGCTTGTGATCCTTCTGAGTAAGTCTGTGTCTTTTGTTTGTGTGCTGGAACTTAACCTTACCGCTACCGGTAACACTGAAACGCTTCTTAGCACCAGAATGTGTTTTGATCTTTGGCATTGTATTTATCCTCCTTATTATTTTACTTGTTTACTTTCGGAGAAACGAACATAACAAGACTGCGTCCCTCCATTTTTGATGGCTTGTCAACAACGCCGGCTTCAGAGATAGCGTCTTTGAATTTTGCAAGAAGTTCTTCACCGAACTGTGGATGAGCCAAAGTTCTTTTCTTGAACCTTACAGAAACTTTTATCTTATCTCCTCCGTTAAGGAATTTAACAGCCTGATTGACCTTTACATTAAAATCATGAGTGTCGATCGTAGATGACATTCTAACTTCCTTGATCTCGATAACTTTCTGATTTTTCTTTGCTTCCTTCGCACGCTTTGTCTGTTCAAAACAGAACTTGCCATAATCCATGATACGGCATACAGGCGGAGTTGCCTGAGGAGCGATCTTTACAAGATCAAGATCTTTCTCAAATGCAATTTTAAGAGCCTCGTCAGCACTTAAAATACCAAGCTGATTTCCGTCAACGTCTATGACCCTGAGTTCTTTATCACGGATCTCTTCGTTGATCTGATGTTCCCTGTTGCTAATGACGCAGCACCTCCAAAAATAAAATAAAACGGGCACAGAACTGATCCGTACCCGCATAAAATCACATTGATATGCAAATTCATGTTGACCTTTTTACTACAGAGAACTGCGCTTAAGGTGAGAACGGACATTGTTCTGCTTTGTTTACCATGATATTATACTACACTTTTACTCACTTGTCAATACCTTTTCTCAAATTATTTCAAAAAAATATTATCAAGCTCTCTATATGTCATTATATCACATTCAGAGCTTGATTTCAACCCCTTTTCGCAGCCAAAATGAATAAATATAACAGCTTTTTATTTTCTCTCCGAGTATCATTTCAAACGATGCTTTATACAGTGCAAGCTGTGGTTTATAGCCCATGAGCTGTGACAAATCATTAAATCTGTCAGTTTTATAATCAACGATAACATATCCGTCAGGCTCGTGGAAGATACAATCGGCGATACCTTGAAGCATACCGCTGTTACCATTATATTCAGGAAGATTTTCACTTAAGTCAAGATCGCTCATTGAAACAAGAAACTTCTTTTCACGCATCACATTATCGGAATTTTTCACACGCTCATAAAAATCAGATCTAAAGAATGCTTCAAGTGCTTCAACATAAACTCCGTCAGCTTCTTTCTGGCTGAAGTACCCCTGATTCACAAGACGTTCAAGCTCTGTTTTTACGCTTTCATGTGCCTTATCATAGTCCGATAACTCCATAAATTTGTGGGTAAAAGTTCCCTTTTCCGCTGCTGATAGTTTATCAAACTCATCATCAAGCCGTGGAAGACTAGGATAAAACTCAGGTTCGGTTTTCTCTGTCTGCTTCTCTTTTTCAGCCGCAGTTATCTCCGTAACAGTAAGCTTTGCTGGTGTTGATACTCCTGACCAATCATACTCAAATGCAAATTTGTCAAGAAGATTTCTAAGCATTGTTTTGTACGCTTCTATTTCGCTAATAGTTGTATCTTCTTCCTGTGTCTGCTCTGTATTTTCAATGCCGTATTCATTATATATTATCTCAGGCTCAGGGTATCCGTCACCGTTGACAGCTATGTTATCAGTGCCAAGCCAAGATGTGAGTTGATCACCCGTGGAGTGAAGTGCAAGCGTGATTGTTATCCAATCAAGCATCGTTTCAGCGTCCGCCACAACATTTTCAAGAGAATCTCCCTGCTTTGAGTATATGTTTCTAATCCTGTCAACTATTCCCACCTTACGTTCAATAACCTTCTCATATGTGGTATTGCTGTAAATAATCGGTGCATAGCTTACAAAAAGTCTTTCTTTTGCTCTTGTACATCCAACATAAAGCAGGCGGAGTTTTTCACTTTTTTCCTCTGCTTTTGATTCCTTTGAAAGCTTATCATAGTAAAGTGAAGTTTTTCTCATAAGTTTGCTGTTATCCATAAAACTGAAAGCAAAGCCCAGCTTGTTATGTGAACAGTAACCTTTGTCTTTCTTTATAAGCGGTATGTCAAGCTGACATAAAAATACAAATGGATATTCAAGACCTTTTGAAGCATGGTAGGTCTTTATGTAAACGGAATCTGAGCCCTCTGTTACCGTCATTGCCTGCTTAAAGGCTTTTTCATTTGAGGACACAGAGTCGATATATCTTAGAAAACCAGTTACACCCTCCTGACTATTTTGCTCATAGGACGAAGCATATTCAAGAAGCAGACGAAGGTTTGCTCGCTTTTTATCAGAATCAAGATACAGCGAAACGATCCCCATAAGGTCGGTCATGTCGTATATTTTTCTTATGAGCCGTTCAAGGCCCATGCTCATTGAAAGATAACGCAGGGAATTAATAAGCTCATTAAGCTCTATGCACTTATCCTGCAATGTTTTATTATTAAAGCTTATATGAGTAGCTTCCTTTTCGTGGCTGTCCTCAGCAGAAGCTGACGCCGCTACCACCTGATAGATATGGTCTTTCAGTTTGCTGTTAGGCTTCTTTGACTTTTCTGTTACTGCCGCCATTTCATCAGGCGTAAATCCCATGATAGGCGACATCATGATAGCTGTCATTGCAATATCGTTCATAGGATTGTCAATTACCCTGAGCATATTCAGCACAAGTGTTATCTCTCTTGACTTCATGTATCCGTTTGTATCCTCAGAATATGCTTTCAGACCTACTTCTTCAAGGGCTTTTGCCATAAGGGTAATTTCATCATTCTTTTGAACAAGTATACAAAAATCTCCTGCACGGCACGGTCTTAGAGAGCCATGATCTTTGACTTCTTCACCGTTTTCAAGCATGTGCTTTATCTTTTGCGCTATTACTTTGTTCTCCACAGAATAGCCATTTGTCTTTTTGTAGTCCTTATCAAAAGGTATGAGCATTATTTCTGTAGGCTTGTTATTTTCATCATAAAGTTCACCGTATCGAAGTTCTTCATTTCTATCATAATCCACCTGACCTGTGTGCTGTGTCATAAGATAGTGGAACAGAAAATTTACAAAATCAACCACAGACTCACGACTTCTGAAATTCTTGCTTAGCAAGATAGCCTCGAGCTGTTCGCTGTTTTCAGGTGCGGAAGCGTCATTTCTCGTTTTGCTGAAAAGTTCAGGATTTGAGAGTCTGAAACGATATATAGCCTGCTTTATATCGCCAACCACAAAAACATTTTTGCCCATGATATCCAAGTTATCAGAATCAGAAAGCGAACGGAAAACAAGCTCCTGAAGGTTATTCACGTCCTGAAACTCGTCTATGAAAATAAGATCATATAGCCTGTTTCTGCGAATTTCCTCGCAAAGCTCCGTGCGAACAGGTCCATTCTCGGTATCTTTTACAAGCAATTCTCTCGCCATTATCTCAACGTCAGAAAAAGTAACGCCATTTCGTTCAAGCTTCATTTCTTGTGAGATCTTGTCTATATCTTCGCATACCCTGCACAGAACAGTAAATATTCTGTCAGATTCAAGCATATTTTCCTTCATGATTAGTTTTGTGTTATTGAACATATCGGTAATTTTAGCTACGATATCTTTATATTTGTTTCTGTATGATGCACAGAAGGCATAATTGTCCTTGAACTTAATGCGAATATCATCGTCAAGTGATGCATTGAAAGCCTTGTTTGTGGGAAATCTTTTTATGGTGCTGAATTTCCAATCTGACTTAGCAATAGTATCTATATCGCCGCTTTCAAGAAGCTTTCTTAACCTATGAAGAAGTTCTCTGTCACTGTCGGCAGTTTCATTCATTTTGATATGTTTTATAAAAGGTATGCCTTCTATCTCTTTACGGCAGGCATATTCTTCAAAAACCTCATACATTGAAAATGCTTCTTTCAGCTTTGTTTGAGCTACACATATATTATCTTTTATAAAGCTGTCAAAAATCTTATCATCAGTAAAGTTTTTATGTACCTCTGCTATCCAACGCTTAGGAAACGGCAGTGAACGCATGAATTTATAAAGATTGTCGGTGATTTCATTGAGAGTTTTATCCGCAAAAGCGTTTTTCAGCAGTTTATAGCTTTCATAATCTTCTTCACAAAGCTTTTCATAAGCCTGCGTGATAGCTTCCTGCAAAATAAGATTTTGCACACTGTCATCAAGTATATCAAGTCCGCCCTGAAAATCAAATTCATGTAGATTACTTTTCACAAGGTCAAGACAGAAAGAATTTATTGTAGATATCCTCGCAAGCTGGATAAGATTTTGCTGACTAAGCAACCACTTGTTTTCAGGGTCACGGCGAAGCTGTTCGTCAAAAGCCCGGCTGAGTTTTTCTTTCATGCTTGAAGCGGCTTCTTTTGTGAATGTTACTGCAAGAAGTCTGTCGGCAGGTATTTTATTTTTTTCATCAGAAAGGAGTTGTATCATTCGTTCTATAAGCACTGTGGTTTTTCCGCTTCCTGCCGCCGCTGAAACTATAATGCCCTTGCCACGGTCACTAATGGCTCTTTCCTGCTCTTTGGTCCATTTTGTATCAGCCAATTATTTTTTCTCCTTTCTGTCAGTTAGTTCTTTCATAAGTTTTTCTTCATAAACGCTGTCTTTCACGTCTGTAACGTCATCTTGGTTTATCCTGCCGCAGATATCGTGAAAATCACAGTGCTTGCAGGCTTCCGCCACAGGTCTTGCCTGAATGTTTCCCTGACAAAGCTGTTCACCAAACTGCGCCACTTTGCCTATAGCAAATTCTCTGAGCTTTGTAAAAAAGCCGTCTGGAATAGTGCCTGAAATGCCGTTGGTTTTAGAATATTTAAAAGGCGCATAGGCGTAATTTTCTTCTGAACTGAAAGCTTCAGTGACAGCCTTTATGTCAACGACTTTTCCTATAGGCTTGAAAGCGTTTAGCCGTGATCTGCTCTCGGCTTCTTCTACGTCAGCGTCGGCTGTCTGCTCGTATGTTTTAGGCTTGTTTCCTAGCGTGTAGTATACGATACCAGCCTGCTTCAATCCACCGTCTATATTCACTGGATTTTTGGTTTCAAGTAAAGCGGTAAGATACACGAACATCTGCAAATTAAGGCCATTGTAAAGCATTGAATATTTAAGGTCAATAGAGCCTGTTTTATAGTCGATTATCCTCACATATTTTTCACCGTTCTCGTCCTCGAAAACGTCAACTCTGTCGATAATTCCCGTAAGGATTATCTTATCTCTGCCGTTTACGTCTATGATAAGTCTGTCTTCTCCTTCGGACTTGTCTATTTTGTATTCCAAAAGCGCAGGTCTGAATTTTGAGTGAAGAAGCTCATTCTGCATAAAGCGAATGATATGCAGGATATTGCTTTCCATACGCTCCTGTAAAAATACAAATGACGGAGATTTTCCGAACATTCCACCAAGGCTTTCCTTTATATATTCGGTAACGTTTTTGTGGATATACTCTTTTATCTCATCATCTGAGAGAGTAAGGAAAGCCTTGTCAAAGCCTGTGCCGTCATCATCTTTACGCATTATCTTTTCAAGAAGCTGATGAATGATAAGTCCCCTGTTAAGCCCGTCGATATCTGCCTTTCTGACAGTTTTAAGACCAAGACCATACTTGCAGAAATAATTGAACGGGCATTTATAATATGTATCAAGCTGAGTAGGCGAGACCTTTGCAGGCTGTTCTGACATGAAAAGCTTTTCTGCGGTCTTTTCTTCAAGCTTATAGTCACCGTTTTCATGAAGATTCTTTGTTCGCATAAGTTTCTCGGCATATTCCTGCGATAACCCCAACACAGACCTAATCGCAGAAGTTGTAGCGTTTTTATCACGGGAATGTTCCATATATTTATAGTAAGCTGTCCTGAAAGAAGTGCAGTAAAAATCAAGCCCCATATCCTGAGCTTTGATATTGATTTTGCCGAACATTCCGTTAAGCTCGGAAACAAGTGCAGAGGGGTGGTGAGCTTCTCCTACAAGGTCAGATTCTGAATAAAGCACATAGAGCTTTTCGTCTGCAAGGGTAAAAGCGTTGTAGCACACAAGCTTCTCTGTCTGAAAAGATTTTCTTGCGCTGTGTGAGATATGAATATCGCTTCCCTCTAATATCATTTTTTCATTTTCTGTGATAAGTCCAGCAGAGCTTAAAGACGCAGGAAATATGCCGTCGTTCACCTCAACAAGAAAGACAGCCTTTACGCCCTCAAGCCTTGAATGGCTCGGGTCACATATCCTTACGCAGTCAAGTTTCTGCGGAGGACGTGAAACACTCATTTGTGAAAGCATGAGCTTGAAAAGCTCATAAAACTGTCTGAGGGAGATAACTTCGTCATTCATGCAGTCATAGACGGATTTGATAGCCGAAAGAACAGAGTTCCAAAGTTGTTTCAATCCTCTTGCCATTTCAAGCTGAGTTTCGTTATCCGAAGTTCCTGCCTTTTTTACTACAGAAAAGGTCTGCTGAGAAAGCTCAATGCTGCCAAGAAGATCATAAAGCCCACGGCACAGTTCCCCTGCTGTAACATCTTTAACAAGTTTGCTTTTAAATGCTTCAAAAGGCTCGATTATCTTTCGTCTTGAGCAGTTTATTTTTTCAAGCTGTTTTTCGCTGAGATCACCTGCAACAGTAAAATCACTGAGCCACATATCACCCTCAACGCTCCAGCGTATGCAATAGTCTTCCAGATTTGATATCTCGATATTCAGCATTGGAAAAAGCGGCGATTTTATGTATTTCAAAATATTGTCCGTGGAATATTTTCTTGAAAGCAAGCACTTGAAAAGCGAGTTCATATACCTCACCAGAGATGATGAAGAAACACTGTCACTGCAGTCTGAAAAATATGGTATCTCATATCTGTCAAACGTACCCTCAAAAACGGAAGCACAATCTTTAAGGTTTCTTGCAAGCAAAGCTATGTCACTGAATTTATATCCTTTTTCTCTGATAAGTTCCCATATCTTTCCACTGACAAATTCACTTTCTTCGTAAATATCCGTTGCTGATATAACAGAAACATTTTCGCACTTTCCGACGTATGGCTTTTTGCATGTGTTGTAAATCTCTTTGCTCACATATTCAAGTTCAGGGACTCTAAATGAGCTGTTACGACACTCTACCGTGTTGACCTTGTAATTATGATCAGCGGAAATATCTGTTATCTGCTGCAACGTTTTAAGAGTATCAGCAAAAGGGTGATTTGCATATCTTCTAATGCTTTCATTGTCGATACATAGAGAGAACGTTATACTCTTGCACTGCGCGATACAAGCGTCAAGCATTTTAAGTTCATCAAAAGAGAAATCGTTGAAAGCGTCAACAAAAACTGTCATTCCACGGAAATATCCGTTTTCCTTCACCTGATCCACACTTCTTGCCATTGCAGACAGTGTATCCTGCATTCCTGCCTTTTCAAGCTCATCCATGTAAAAATCATAAAGCCTTGAGATATCAAAAAGTTTCATGGCAAGAGAGCCACTCTGCTTCTCAGCAGCAAGAGCTAGATCCTGCGGTGTTATTCCGCTTTCACGAAACTGGCTCACAAGTTCGTGAAGTTCGGCTAAGAAACTGCCCTTTTCAAGACTCTTTTTATAAAAGCGGATATCTTTGGTCTGCTTAAGACGTCTGACGGCCTTATACATAAGGATAGTGCGGACGTTATCATCGGCATTTTCTTTTACCCTACCGCCATAAAGCTTCTCTGTGAACTCAGCGATACGGTTAAAGCCTGCAGTCTGTATGACGTTGAAATCTGCCGCACCAAGGTGTTCATACAGTTTTTTATCATATTCAAAAGAAAACTGATCTGGTATTATGACCATGACCTGCTCGCCGTTTTTTACAGCAGACTTGATCTTATCTATGAAAACTTTGTCACGTCCACTGTGAGAGCCACCGCTTATAACTGTAACCATTGAATGAGCCTCCGTTATGATTGATATTTATATAATAACACGGCAAGGCTCAAAAGTCAATCGTACTTTTGATACAAGTACAAATAAATGTACACTTAGCTAAAAAAGGCTTTTAATTATCTCGGCTATTTTAAAAGTAAACTTTATATCTTCCCTATTGCCGTCTATGACAGTTATGCCACTGCCATTTTTATCGTTTTTTTCATCTGACATAACATTGCTCAAAACGAATGCTGCCCCAAGGTTTGATGAGGAAAAAGCAGCGGCTTTGATTCCTGCAGAGCTTACTGTAACGACAAATGAAATGATGATAGCTGTAACAAACTTTTTCATTAAAAATGGCCTCCCATAAATATCTGTTGTTCAGATTATGGGAGGTCATAGTTATTTTATTCAGTTTCCGAAAAATTTTCTTGCGATATCTACCGACTCTTTTGCGTCTTTTGCATAATAGTCAGCGCCTATCTGCTCTGCATAGTCAGCCGTTACCACCGCACCGCCTACTATTATCTTGCAGTCAACATTGTTTTCACGAAGAAGCTTAACTGTATTTTCCATGCTCACAAGAGTCGTTGTCATAAGCGCAGAAAGACCGATAAGATGTACGTCATTTTCTATTGCACAATCAACTACTGTCTGATAGTCAACGTCCTTGCCAAGGTCAATAACGTCATAACCATAGTTTTCAAGAAGTACCTTTACAATGTTCTTGCCGATATCGTGGATATCGCCCTTTACTGTTGCAAGGATTATCTTGCCCTTAGAAACGCTTTTTTCACCCGTTGACAGAATGTAATTTTTTATTACCTCAAAGCAAGCCTGTGCAGTGCCTGCTGTCTGGATAAGCTGCGGCAGAAAAAGCTTGCCCTTTTCAAATTCTGCACCAGCCTTATCAAGTGCCGGGATAAGCATATCGTTGACAATATTCATGGCTTCTGTTTCCTGCAAAAGCTTTGCAGTAAGGTCAGCTGCTTCTTTCTTCAGACCGTTTTCGATAGCATACGGCAAGTCTATCTCAGCTTTTGCGCCTGTTGCGGCAGGAGCAGTTTTTTTCTCGCCACCGTAGTGAGAAATAAAGTCAACAGAGTTTTTATCAATGTTTGTCAGAAGCTTGTAGGCACGAACAGTTGCCGTCATAGAATCAATATTAGGATTCATTATCGGCAGGTCAAGACCCTTTGTGAGTGCCATCATAAGAAAGTTGTGATTAACTATCTCTCTGCTAGGCAGACCAAAGCTGATATTCGATACACCAAGAACTGTTTTAAGTCCAAGCTCGTTCTTTACTCGCTCCACTGCATTTACTGTCTGCATAACATTTTCCTGCTCCGCAGAAGCGGTAAGAGTAAGACAATCTATATACACATCTTCTTTTCTAATGCCGTATTCAAGCGCCTTGTCAAGTATCTTTTTAGCAAGCTCAAATCTCTTGTCAGCACTCTTTGGTATGCCGTTTTCATCAAGAGTAAGACCTACCACAGCCGCACCATATTTCTTTACAAGAGGAAGAACATTTTCAATGGAGCTGTCCTCAGCGTTTACAGAATTGACGATAGGCTTGCCATTATAAGCCCTCAGAGCCGCTTCAAGCACCTCAGGTATAGTTGAATCCACCTGCAAAGGCACATCGACAACGCCCTGCAAAGACTTTACAGCCTTGACCATCATACTCTTTTCGTCGATTCCCGGCAGGCCAACATTTACATCAAGAATATCCGCACCTGCGTGTATCTGCTCGATAGCCTGACCAAGGATATAGTCAATATCGTTTGCAAGCAGCGCTTCTTTAAAACGCTTCTTGCCAGTAGGATTGATACGCTCACCGATTATTCTTGGCTGGTCTATAACTACAGTATGTGTCGGTGAACAGCAAGCGGCAGGAATATCATTATGCACGCTGACATGCTTCTTGCCTTTGAGCATTTCAGCAAGCTTTTTGATATACTCAGGGTTAGTTCCGCAGCAACCTCCAAGCACCTTAACTCCCAATGGGATAAGCTTTTCTGCAAACTCTGCAAAATCTTCAGGTGAACAGTTATATTCATTTGTAACAGGGTCAGGAAGTCCTGCATTAGGCTTTACTACAACAGGGAGATTTGTCCACTTGCAAAGCTCCTCCACAACAGGATAAAGCTCCTTTGGTCCTAATGAGCAGTTCACACCGATTGCGTCAACGCCCAGGCCCTCCAAGGTCAAAGCCATGGAGCTTATGGCAACGCCCGTAAATGTACGCATATTTTCCTCAAATGTCATTGTGCAGACTATAGGAAGATCGCTGTTTTCCTTTGCCGCAAGAACAGCAGCTTTAAGTTCATAGAGATCTGTCATTGTTTCAAAAACGATAAGGTCTGCGTCAGCTCCTGCAAGTATCTGCTCCTTATAGATATCGTAAGCTTCTTCAAAAGTGAGCGTTCCTGTTGGCTCTAAAAGCTGTCCGATAGGTCCGATATCAAGAGCAACAAGGGTATCAGTACCCTCACAGGCTTTTCTAGCATTTTTTACAGCCGCAGGGATAGCCTGCTGGACAGTATATCCGCACTTTTCAAGCTTGTGTCTGTTTGCACCGAAAGTGTTGGCGTAAACAATGTCTGAGCCTGCGTTTATATACTGGCGGTGTATGTCCACCAGCCAATCAGGCTTGTCTATGTTAAGGGCTTCAGGAGTGCCACCCATTTCAAGTCCCTTTGCCTGAAGCATCGTACCCATTGCTCCGTCAAGTATGACAAATTCTTTTGTTTTAAGTAATGTTCTAAAATCCACAATGATCTCCTCTTTTTCTGAATTGACAGACTTCCCTCATATTACAGCAGGCACAACCACGTCTGCCCTTTGATATTTCATTTTCTGACAATCCGATTATCGCCGTAACAGACTTTCTCGGCGTCAGTATATTATTTTCAGTTGCATTAAGCCCGATAAATTTCTGCGCATTGAGTACGTCAAGAAAAACTCTCTGCACGCTGATAGGCAGATCGCCATAACCAGGAGAAAACCTCCATGTCTGATTATATCCGCTGAGCTTTTCTTTCACAGTGTTGTCAACTATATCGCATACCTGCTCCACAGCCGCACTTGCAAGGCAATCCGCTATCATAGCTTTAGCCATATCCTCTGCTTCATAAGCACGAAGCTTTCTATCAACGCCCGAAGAAATAGTCGCTGCAAAAAGCACGCATTTACTGCACCCCTCAAGGTGTCTGCATATATCATTGCCGCCAAGAAACAACGGAGTACCGATGACCTCAACACCGTTCTCTTTATGAGCGACATCAAACACTCTGTACACAAATTTAGGCTCAATGACCTTCAAAAGCTCTTTTTCACATTCATCTATCAACAAAGCCGTGCGTTCGTCTGGCTTGTTATTGCCCATTCCCATATATCTCACGGCTTCTTTGACGTTTATATGTTCAAGTTTCAAATAATCACCTACCGATTGTTATTATACCACATTACTATGAATTTTACAACAATAAATAATAAATGTACGTTCACAAAAAAGTCCCCGCAATCATCAGGGACTTTGTGTTACATATTGTCAGCGTCTTTAAGATACTGTTCAGCATTTTCAAGCATAAGCTCTGTGATATTTTCACCGCCCATTATCCTTGCTATCTCATACTTTCTCTGTTCATGGTCGAGAGTTCTAACAGTTGTAACTGTCCTGTCGCCCTGTATATTTTTCTCAATAAGCAAATGATTATCCGCCATAACAGCCATTTGAGCAAGGTGGGTCACGCAAAGAACTTGCCTAAGGCGAGATATCTGTTTCAGCTTTATACCTATCTTCTGAGCCGCTCTGCCGCTTACTCCTGTGTCTATCTCGTCAAATATCAGCGTGCCGATACTGTCCTTTTCTGCAATTACGTTTTTCAGTGCAAGCATTATTCTTGAAAGCTCACCGCCTGAAGCGATCTTCGCAATAGGCTTTGGCTCTTCGCCCAGATTTGCAGAAATAAGAAACTCTATGCTATCCATGCCATTTATGGTAAGCTTGCCTGTTTTCTGCTGAACCACCAGCTTGACCTTTGGCATATTGAGAAATTCAAGCTCCTCTGTTACCTGAGAAACAAACCGCTCTCCTGCTTTTTTTCTATGGTCTGAAAGTGCTTTGGCTTTCTTTGATACCTCCGCAAGAAGTCTTTCCTTTTCTTTATTAAGCTCGTCTAAGCTCTGCTCTGCTCCGCTCAGTTCATCAAGCTCATTCTGTGAATTTTCAAGAGTAGTCAGTACATCATCAAGCTCAGGTCCGTATTTCTTCATGATACGCCTGAGTTCATCAGAACGCTGATTAAGGTAATCATAACGTTTCGGGTCGATATCGAGGCTGTCAAGAAGTGAGCCTATCTCCTCAGAAATATCCTCCATTTCAATAGCCGCAGAACTAAGTCTGTCATATATAGGCGATATCTCAGTCATTATATCAGTATATCCCTCAACCGATTTTGAAGCTCTCTGCGTCATCTCCACTGCACCATCTGTGTCATCATCGCCCGAAAGAAGTTGTTTTGCCATATAAAGAGCCTCAGAGATTGCAACGGCATTTTTAGAGATGTTAAGCTCTGCTTCTATCTCTTTATCCTCGCCTTCATGAATGTTGAGCGTATTTATCTCCTCGACAATATCAGCAAGCTCAGCCATGCGAAACTCTTTTTTGCTTTGCTCAGTTTTTATCTTGTTTATCTTCTTTGCAATGCTTTGAAGCTCTCTGAAAGAGCTGTGATAATCTTCTATAAGAGCTTCCGATTCGGCATAGCTGTCAAGTATCTCTATATGACGTTCAGGAGCCATGAGTATCTGATTGTCGTGCTGTCCATGGATAGTTACAAGCGTTTCTCCGATAGCTTTAAGTACGGAAACGTTCACCGCTCTCGAGTTGACTCTTGCAACGCTTCCACCATCTGAACGTATCTCACGGGTAAGAAAAAGCTGTCCGTCTTCTGCACTTATGCCAAGCTCGTCTAGTACCTGCAAAACATTGTCCCCAATGTCAGTAAACAACGCTGAAATAACAGCCTTGTCCGTGCCTGTTCTCACAATATCCTTAGTGACACGCTGACCGAGGATAGCATTTATTCCATTTATAAGTATGGACTTACCTGCTCCCGTTTCGCCTGTGAAAACATTAAGCTTATCAGAAAAATCTATAGTTGCCTTTTCAATCACGGCAAGATTTTCAATATAAAGTTCACTTAACATTTTAGATCATTCCTCTGCTGTTTAAGAAATAATAAAGGATCTCAGTTCCTCTGCCATATGGGACGCATCTTTTTCTGTCCGCATAAGTATGAATATCGTGTCATCACCTGCAAGCGTTCCCACAACATTGTCAAGCCCAAGCTTGTCAAGCTTTGCACACACTGCTTGTGCCATGCCCGTATGACATTTCACAACTACAGTGTTAAGTGCATGATCCACCGACACAACGGCGTCTGAAATTATGCCGAAAATACCATTGTTTTGCTCTGCAATATCTTTTTTGAGTGCAGGCAGGCTGTATTTATAATTGCCGTCTGAACCAATGGTCTTTACAAGGGAAAGCTCCTTTATATCCCTTGAAACTGTTGCCTGAGTGACTTTCAGACCATGCCTTTTAAGCGCTTCACGAAGTTCCTCCTGAGTGCCGATGTTTTCGTCTTTGACAATCTGCATTATCAAATTCTGACGCTGATTTTTCATATGCCGTCCTCCGCTGATTCCTTCAACGGCTGCATAAGCTTTTTGTTTATTGACGAGAAAAAGCTGCCGCCGCTTATATCTATGATTTCAACAAAATACTTTGACTTTGATACTATCACAGTGTCCTCTGCCGAAAGTCTGAAAACATTATTACCGTCAACGCTGACGATTGCGTGAGAGCCACTGTTAGTGTGACACTTGACTTTCATAACGCTGTCCTCTGAAAGTATCATAGATCTTGCAAAAAGCGAGTGAGCACATATCTGTGTGAACTCTATACACTTCATTTCAGGTTCGATTATAGGTCCGCCTGCTGACATTGAATAGGCTGTTGAGCCTGTGGCTGTAGAAAGTATAACGCCGTCTGCACGAAGTGAAGAAATAAGTCTGCCGTTTTTTGATACCTCAAAATCGGCTATCTTACAATCGTCAGCTTTTGTTACTGCAACATCATTAAGCGCAGTATATGACTTATTTTCACTGCCACATTCGACATTTACGTTTAACATCATTCGGCGGCTGAGGGTATATTCTCCAGAAAAAAGCTTGTCCAGCAATTCAAGCTGTGAATGTTCAAGAGAGGCCATAAAACCGAGTCTGCCACAGTTTATGCCAAGTATAGGCTTCTCAAACTCACAGCCCTTAAGAGAGCATTTGAGTATCGTTCCGTCACCACCGATCGCAACAATCATATCACACTGCTTTACACACTCGTCTTCGCTACAGAAAGTGATATCAAGCTTTCCGAAAACGTGCTTATAGCATCTATCCATAAAAAGTTTTGCACCATTTTTGCGCAGCCTTTCATATGTTGCGGTCGTATACTCAAAGCAATGAGTTTTATCAAGATTTGGATAAAGATAAATTTTCATAATATTACCACTCTTGTGTTTAGTCTTTGAAGCTATCAAAAGCTTCGTTAACAAATTCTTTTATATTGAGCTGACCAAGCTTGTCAGCCGTCATGTCAGCGTTTTTAAGTAGAATAAGATATTCAAGATTGCCGTCGCCGCCCTTAACAGGTGAAATTGTTATCTTTTCAGCCGCAAGCCCCTCTGCTCGAAAACAGCCAAGAAGCTCGGTTATCACTCTCACATGGTCTTTACGATCTTTGACGATACCCTTTTTATTGAGGGCCTGCTTGCCAGCCTCAAACTGAGGTTTTATAAGAAGAACCATTTCGCCGCCATCGCAAAGACAATCGCAAAGGGATCTTATAACAAGTTTTAGAGAAATAAACGAAAGATCACCACTTATGAACTGCACAGGTCTGTCAAAAAAATTCTCTGTCAGATATCGTGCATTCACGCCCTCACAGTTTTTCACTCTGCTGTCATTGCACAAACTTTCATCAAGCTGTCCGTGACCCACGTCCACCGCATAGACAAATTCAGCGCCATGTTCAAGCATACACTGAGTAAATCCCCCAGTTGAAGCACCGATATCTGCACAAACTTTACCTGTCAAGTCAAGCCCGAAGACATCGCAGGCGTGTTCAAGCTTAAGTCCGCCCCTGCCGACAAACTTCATATCGTCAGACTTACATTTCACCCCGTCGTTCTCATCAACCAATATAGAAGGCTTGACGCAGACCTTGCCGTTTACCGACACAAATCCATTTTTTATAAGCTGTTTGGCACGTTCTCGGCTTTTTACGCCGCAGTTCGTAACTATATACACATCAAGTCTTTCACTCATCTTTCAAAAAGCCCTCAACTGTATCAGCCATTTTCTCTGCTGAAAAACCAAGCTCGTCAAGTAGCACATCACATTTTCCGTGCTTCACGAAACCGTCAATAGCAAACTGTGCCACATTTGGGCAGATAGAAGCATACTTCTCTGAAATACTTCCACAGTAATAAGCTTCCTCAAAGAACAGCACAGCATCGTAGGCTGACATTATATCAACCACCTCATTGTCTATAGGGAAAATGTTCACGAGCTTAATAATATCGCACTTTATATCACGATTTCTGAGTATTTCTATAGCTGTAAAAAGATCATTTGCAAGCCTGCCGTATGTAACAAGCAGAACCTTTGCGCCCTCTATATGACGATAAACATAAGTTGAAACAGGATCAGATGTATCATATAGCGATTGATCCCTGCCCCTTGGATATCTCACAGCACAAATGCCACTGTCGTCCTCAACAGCCTTATGCAGGCACAGTCTGAGTTCGTCATAATTAGACGGAGAATATATCCTCATATTCGGCACAGAGGTAAGAAAAGAAACATCAAAAATTCCCTGATGTGTTTCACCATCATCACCGACTATACCTGCGCGGTCAACGCATATAACTGCATGACAACCTCCTATAGCCATATCATGGATAAGTTGGTCGTATGACCTTTGCAAAAACGATGAGTACACCGCAAAAACAGGTACATAGTTCATAGAAGCAAGCCCAGCACAGAAAGTAACTGCGTGTTCTTCGGCAATGCCTACATCAAAGAAGCGTTCAGGAAAACGCTTCGCAAAATACTGAAGCCCCGTGCCGTATTTCATTGCCGCAGTGACTGCACAAAGACGCTTATTCTTTTCGCCCATTTCACAAAGCTCTTTTCCCATTATAGAAGAAAAGCTGTCAGAAAGTACGACGTCGGGATTGCCCGTTTTTATCTCAAAGGAGCCGACCCCGTGAAACTCTCCTGGGTTAGCTTCTGCAGGAGCATAGCCCTTGCCTTTTATAGTATTCACATGAACAAAAACAGGCTTGTTTACTGCCTTTGCAGCCATAAGTCCCTGTTCAAGTTCTTCAAGATTGTGTCCGTCGATAGGTCCAATATAGTGAAAACCAAGATCTTCAAACATGGTGCTGTGAAGTATCATATTCTTGACCGCATTTTTGGAGTTACGAACGGCATTTTTCACAGGTTTACCTATAACAGGCGTCTTATCAAGCATTCTCTCTACTCTGCCCTTTGTGCGCTGATAGCTCTCTTTTGTACGCATGGAGGAAAGATATTTTGCCATTCCGCCAACATTTTTTGAGATAGACATTTCATTGTAGTTGAGGATAACGATGATATTTGTATCACTTTTGCCTGCATTGTTAAGTCCCTCGTAAAGCTCGCCACCTGTTGAAGCACCGTCACCGACTACAGCTATAGCATGGTGAGTTTTATCACCACTCAGCTTCATTGCTGTGGCGATCCCAAGCGCCGCAGAAACAGACGTAGAGCTGTGGCCACTTATAAAAGCATCATGCACTGACTCGTCAGGTCTGCAAAAACCCGAAATACCGTTTTCCTGTCTGAGAGTTTTAAACTCTTTGAGTCTACCCGTAAGTATTTTATGTGTATATGCCTGATGACCAACGTCCCAGACGATTTTATCTTTAGGTGATTCAAAAACTCTGTGGATAGCCATTGTAAGCTCCACAGTACCAAGATTTGACGCAAGATGACCGCCGTTTTTTGAAACCGTATCTATAAGAATTTTCCTTATATCACCGCAAAGCTCCTCACACTGCGCAGTGGAAAGCTTTTTCAGGTCGGCAGGCAAATTCATTTTATAAATATCAGGCTTTTTTATTTCCGACATTATATCTAGATCTCCAATCTTTTTATCAACTTCTTCTTGTAAGCATATCAGATGTAAGCTCTGTGAGGAAAACGCTGTCCTCAAAATATTTAAGATGACCCAGTGCTTGAACTGTCAGTTGTTTTGCTATCTGTTCTGACTTGTCAAGTCCAAGGAGAGATACATATGTGTTTTTATGCTGTTCGCTGTCACTGCCGATAGGCTTGCCAAGTTCCTCAAAAGTGCCTGTTACGTCAAGGATATCGTCAACTATCTGAAATGCTCTGCCCATTGCCTGAGCATAGTCTGCCGCAAAGGGGATAGCCTCAAGCTTATCTCCAAGTATAACGCCCATTACACAAGCGGCTTCAATAAGTGCGCCTGTTTTGCAGGTCTGCAAAATATTCAGAGTATCAACATCTATTTCTTTATTTTCATATTTAAGGTCTATCACCTGACCGCCTATCATGCCGTCAGTGCCTACTGCTCTTGCCAGAACAGAGATAAGCATAACAGCCTTGTCGGCAGATATAACGCCGTTCATGGCACTGTTGGCAATCACTTCAAAAGCAAGAGTGTTCAGTGCATCGCCTGCAAGGAGTGCGATATTTTCAGGAAAAGCTTTATGACATGAGGGCTTTCCACGTCTGTAATCATCATCGTCCATACAAGGCAGATCGTCGTGTATAAGAGAAAAAGTGTGTATAAGTTCAATAGAACAAGCTATCTCTGCATACTTCTCAGGCTGACGCTCGCCGCACATACGGCAAAATTCAAGCATAAGCACAGGTCTGAGCCTTTTGCCCCCTGCCTGCAAAGAATACTCCATAGCCTCAACTACCTGACCCTGAAGCTCAGGCTTTGAGTGGGTAAGCTCCAGCAGTTTATTATCTATAAGCTCCACATAATAATCAAGTGTGGCTTTGTTCATATCATTCATCACTATTATCTCCGTTCATAGCCTTTACGGAAAGCTTTGCACTTTCAAGGCTTTTTTTGCAGTCGACCGACAGATCTATCCCCTCTTTATAAAGTTCCAAAGCTTTCTCAAGAGGAAGCTTGTCATTTTCAAGCTGACCAACTATATCATTAAGTCTTGTAAGATTTTCTTCAAAAGTCATTTTAAACAGCCTTTCATTTGACAAATGTTATTTTAGCAGATACACTGCCGTCTGACAGCTTTATGTCTACCTCGTCGCCAACGTTCAGCATTGATACACTGTCGACAACGCTTTCGTCTTTCTGAACGATAGCATATCCCCTGCCCAAAATATTGAACGGACTAAGCATATTCAGAGAAGAAACATAGCCGTCAAGCTTAACTGACAGCTTTTCAAACCTGCGTTTCATGATCTGCGACAGCCTTTTTTCAAGGTCGCACACTGCTTTTTCGCTCTGCTCTAATCTCTTTTCAGGAGAATATAATTTCAAAAGCTTATCACAGCTTTCTATCTGTGACACAGCCTTATCAAGTTTAAGCTCCATAGCCTTGTCAAGCTTTTGCCTTAAAAGCCTCACAGCATTAAGTATATCCGCCTTGTCAGGGGTAGCAATCTCAGCCGCCGCTGACGGAGTTGGCGCACGCATATCTGCGGCATAGTCTGCAAGGGTGGTGTCAGTTTCGTGACCTACAGCCGATATCACAGGTGTATTGCAGGCGTAAACAGCCAGTGCCACCGCCTCGTCATTGAACACCATAAGATCTTCGCTAGAACCACCGCCACGAGCTAAAATTATGGTATCTGCACCGCTTTTATCAGCCTCCGAAAGTGCTTTGCATATAGTTTGTGCTGCCGCCGTACCCTGCACCTGCGCAGGATAAACTTCGATATTGCACACAGGATAACGCCTTTCAGCTATATGGATTATATCCTGCAAAGCCGCCGCTGTAAGCGACGTAACAACTGCTATCTTCTTTGGAACAAGGGGTATTTTCTTTTTTTTGTTCACATCAAATACGCCCATTTTTTCAAGCTTTTTCTTGGTCTGTTCGAGCTGAACGTGCATAACGCCCACACCAAGAGGTGCTATCTCCGTAGCTATTATCTGATAAACGCCGTCACGCTCATAGACCTCTATATTGCCCATAACAAGCACGCTCATACCGTCCTCAGGCACGAATTTAAGCCTTGAAACACTGCTTGAAAACATAACAGCTTTAAGTGCAGAACTGCTGTCCTTTACTGTAAAATAGGCATGACCTGATTTGTAATGTATATTAAAATTGGATATCTCGCCCTTGACGGCAATGCCTTTCAGCTTAAGGTCAGACCGCAGTTTTGAAGCAAGATATCTGTTTAGCTGAGAAACAGTGATAACTGAACTCATATTTTGATCTTCCCTTTCCTGATCGCAGCATAGACAGCAACGCCCACTGCGTTATCGCTTGAAAACTCAGGTTCAGCAAAGCTGCCGTACTTTTCAAGCTTGCTTTTTATAAAGCGATTAGACATCACACCGCCTGCATATATAATAGGTATATCCTTATACTCATGGCGAAGATTAACTGTCATTTTCTCCACCGCAAGGCACACACAATCAATACAGTATGCCGCAACATCAGCCACCGAACAGCTCTCGTCTATAAGCTTCATGCACTGATTTTCTATTCCAGAAAGTGAACAATAAAGCCCGTCAACGGATGCTTTTGGCTTTATTTTATGTTCGCTTTCAGACGCAAGCCTTTCAAGCTCTTTACCACATGGAAAAGACAGCCCAAGCCTTACGCCTGTTCTGTCTATGGCTTGTCCGCCTTTAAGGTCACGGCTTCCGCCGATCTGAGTTATATTTATCAGCTTAGCCTTGTCAGGCTCGCACAAAAGAAGATCTGTAGTGCCACCGCTGACGTGAAAAGCCGCAAAAGGCTTATCAGAACTGAGCATATCCAGCTTTCCGCAGGAATAAAGTGCCGCAAGTATATGTCCCACCTGATGCGAAGTCTTTTCAAGGTCAGCTCCACAGGCAAGTGACACAGCTTGTGCAACATTTTCTCCAACAAGGAAGCAAGGCATATACGACCCCTCTGCACACCTTGGTGCATAAGAATACCCAACTGCACTTATGTCATACTTTTTATCAAAAAGCTGTTTCATAAGTTCTGGAAGCTGTTTAGTATGGTGAAACACAGCGTCGGATTGTCTTAGTCCTCGCTCTCCCTGCTTGACAGGAAGAAGCTTTTTGCATGACCTGACGCTCATATCCGCAGTATCAAGCAGTGCACATGAAGTGGTATAATTGCTTGTGTCTATTCCGAGTACAAAACTCACTGCTTTTCCTCTTGTTCCTTTGCAAATGAGCCAAGCACACCGTTTACAAATGAAACGTCAGGCTCGAGGGCATATTTTCCTGCAAGAGCCACAGCCTCGCTTATGGCAACGTTCACAGGAACGTTCTCCTCATATATTGCCTCATAAATAGAAAGTCTGAGTATTGCAAGATTTATCTTAGGTATTCTTTCAACAGTTCTCTTGTTGCTGAACTTGCTAATTATGCTGTCGATCTCGTCCTGCTTTTCGCAAACATTTTCCACGAGCTTTTTAACTTCATCATTTACGATGATCTCATTCACTTCCATGGCAGACATGAAAATATCGTCAAGCTCCTCATCCTGTCTAAACATTTTCTCAAATATCAGCAAAAATGCTGATTCTCTTATTTCACGCCTTTTAATTGGCACAAAAACACTTCCTTCATCTTATATTTGTCTAAATCCTATTCCTTTTCCGAAAGGTCAACTCCGCATATGGTCACATTTACCTTTGCAACTGTAAGTCCAAGCATATTCTGAACTGCACTTTTTACTTTATCCTGTATCTCCTCGGCAACGGAAACCGCCTTAGCTCCACGGCAAAGTATTATACCTATAGACACTGACAGCACATCGTCAACAAGGCCTATCCTGATATTGCCGAAATTTTCCTGTCTAAACCAGAGCTGACGTGGAGTCTTCATAACAGGAGCGATACCATAAACGCCCTCTATCTCATTAACAGAGTTTGTAACGATCTGCGCTATAACGTCCTGACTTATGTGCAGGCTTTTTTCTACTTTCTTTGAAACATCATTCATATTTATCCAAGCCTCCCTTTTTAGATATAAAAAAGAAATCCTTCAATCTATACTTACAACCATTATATCATAAAAATCAATAGGTTACAAGTATTTTGAAGGACTTTTTTTATTTGCTGACAAATTTTATTCTACATCATAAATTCTGATGTTTTCATTTGCAACTGAAACTTCGCTAAGGAGGATATCTTTTATCTGTGCCGCTTCGCTTGCAACAAGCCCGTCGCTGTCGGTCTTTACAACGATATTTGCGTTGTCACCGTCAAGATAAACAACACAGTCCTCAAAGCCTGCTGCTTTCACGAGTGTCTCTACCTTGCTCTCCGACTCCATGAGCCCTGTCATGGCTGAAGCTTCTTCTTCAGCGACTTTCTTTTCTTCCTCTGTGGAATCGCCGCCGTTCATTATATTCTTTAATGTTTCTACCGCCTCGTCCCTTGAATTCATTCTGTCTATTCTTGCCTGTGCAAAATAATCTGAAGTGCTGTCAGTGCTTACGAGCTGTGCGTCGCCATAATTCACGCTTTGACTTTTCACAACGTCTGTCGCCTTTATCTTGCCGTCTGAGGTCGATACTGCATAATTTATGTATACTGCAAGACCGAGTATCAGCGTCATTCCTGCAAGGATTATCTGCTTTTTGCCTATTATCATGGTCGGTTTTTTCATCTTTATTACCTCTTTCTGTTATTTTCTGCCCTCAACGCAGATCTTACTGCTTGATATGCCTAGTACTGTCGAAACCGCTTTAAGCACACGTTCGTTTACTTTTATATCTCCACCTCCTTCGCAAACAATGACAACGCCGCAAATCTGCGGTTTTATTATTTTTCTGACCAATGCCTCCTTTTTGCCGTCATTATCAGTTATTACTATCTCGTTTTCATACCTGTCGCTTGTTCTGTCACCATTATTGTCTGTGCTTTTGGTAAGATTTTCGGCATAAACATATTCGGTAGTTCCCTCAACTGTCACCATTACCTCGCACTCGCCAACTCCCCTGACTTGAGAAAGAACATCTTTAAGCTCTTTTTCTATCTGCTTTTTGTAGCTGTCTGTATCATCAGTGGCAACGCTTTCCGTGGGAATGCTCTTGCTCTCTGCCGTATTTTTAGCAGGAAACATTTCAGAAACAAATATAAGCAATATCCCTGCAAGACCTACGGCTATCACTATCTTCGTTTTCATAGGAAGCTTTTTAAGAGCCTTTATTTTCCCCTCAACTTTACTTTTCAGCAACGTTTATTCCTCCTGCACGATAACTTGAGTATCAGGCAGATCTTCTGCAATAAGCTTTTCAACAAGCACTCTGTCGCTTGTTTTAGTCAGATATACCCTTACCGCTGTTATCTCTATTTCATTATATTCATTTATATCTGTGGTTATGTCCACTCTGACGTTTTCTATGCCATTCTTATTCAGCTTATCCAAAAAATATTCTTCAAGCCTGCTTTCGGATTCGGACAGATAATAAAGTTTCGTCGCTGTTGAAACGCTGTCAAACTCAGGCAGATCTGCAAGCTCTGTATAATCGCTTAGGGTGACTTTGAAGCCATGTCCCATTACAGGCGTTATGACCGCAAGCAAAAGTATCACAGCAAGCACAGATCTAAGTTGTTTTTTCAAAGTTCCCTCAGGTGTGGCAATATCCGTCATAGAAGTTATCACGCCTATAATGCAGGCAATAAATATCACTGCTTTAACTGTATTCATTTTAAGCTCCTGTGTTCATGGCTGTCATTATTACAACTGATGTGGAAATAACGAACATTATAGAATAAGCCGCAAGGATGCTCACACCAATTGATAAAACCGAGTTTATGCTTTTAAGAAGTCCACCACTGTTGCTTATGCCAAAAATATCGTTTATGATCGCACCTATCCACACTGCAAGTTTTACTGCAAGAAGCGTAAGCAAAGGTTTCGCAACTATCACAGACATTATTATAACGCCTATCACACCAATGCTTGTTCTTATTACGCCTATACTTCCCTTTACCGCTGAATAAGCTTCAGAGACCGAACCGCCTATGACAGGTATAAAGCTTGAAGCCGCAAATTTAACGGCTCTTGCGGAGAGATTATCAGCCGCCGCTCCTGCAAAGCTTTGAATAGATAATAGCCCTGTAAAAAGGGTCATCACAATGCCAAGCACCCATATGACCAGATTTTTCACCGACTCTGCAAGGCTTCCAAGGTCAAGAGATGGATTTATTGCAGAAACAAGGGTCACTGCAAGCACTGCCGACAAAAACGGCACAAGTATCGTATCTGCCAATATACCTGCGCTTTCACATATTATCAGCATAACGCCGTAATAGCCTGCTCCTGCCGCCGCACTACCGCCTGCTGTCGCCACGCTTGAAAATATGGGTATGTAGGACATCATGAATCTGTTCATTTGTTCCATGGAAGTCTTTACAGAATAAAGACTGTCGGTGACAGTATCGCTTATAACAAGCACTGTGGTAAGAACACATATGAGCGTAAATACCTTGTCCACTGTACCCTCGGCTGACATTGACCTTACCAACACGCAGAGCATAGTGGCGGCTGTTATTTTCCCGAGCATTATAAGAGGGCTTCGCAAAGCAGCGGTAAAGCTTTCAAATATATGCTTTATCACATCAAAAGCATTTATATTTGCGGCAGAGGACGGATCTTCCAAAGTGATGTTATTATCTTCAAGTACAGTTTTTACATCTTCATCACCCTCAAAAGAAAGTCCCTCGTTTATTTCGCTTATGAGCCTGTCATAATATTCATTGTTCTGTTCCTCACTGTCTGCATATACTCCCTGTGGTGTAAACATGACCGCAAGGACTATGATGACAGTGGCAATTATTTTTTTCATATGTTAATCCTATATAAGCAATGCTTTTACTATTTCTACAAATGCTTTGAAAAGCGGCAGCGATACCGAAAGCATTGCAAGCTTTCCTGCCAAAGTGACCTGTGACGCAAGTGCGTTTTCTCCGCAATCCTTGCAGTAATCGGAAGCAAGCTGTACGATATAGCATATGCCAAGTGACTTGAACAGTATGGTAAGATACATATTGTCGATTCCTGACAGAGTGAAAAGGTCCTCAAAAACTGAGATAAGATCTTTCACAAATGCTACCGAATGAAAAAGCACCAGTGCCGCCGCTGCAAGCACAGCCGCATATTTTATTTCACGGCTGTTTTTCTCAATGGCTTTGCACACTATGGTTGAGAAAATACAAAAGCACGCTATTGTAAATATTTTCATTAATACAATCCAAACACTTCTTTTATCGTTTCAAATAGATTTCCGACCTGCCTTACTATCATAAGCAGAACGACAATAAGCCCTGCAAGAGTTGTCATCATTGCCTGCTCGTCACGCTCCGCTCGTTTCAGCAAGAGATTTAACACGGCAACGATAATTCCTATGGCAGCGATTTTGAAAATAAGATCTATGTCCATAAAATTTTGTTCCCTTCATTATGGTTATCCTTTGCTATGGCTATATTAGCATAATAGCAATAAAAGCCCCGCTGAGAACGCCCAAAGCTCTGCATAGCCGCACCTGTGAGGTGAAATTCTCTGAAAGTCTGCTTATCTGCTCGTCAAGTGCGGCAAGGCTCATGGAAATGTATGCAAGCTGTCCAGTTGTGTCTGTTGTACCGAGTTTTTCAAAAAAATCTATGGCGGTCTGCCTGATTTCATTGTCAAAAAGCTTTGACTTATATATATCCTCGGTTATTCTTCTGCGGACATCAGGCGAAGAGGTATCTTGCGGCAAAAATGTAAAGTCAGAATAACCCTTCTGCAAGCTAAGCTTTAAGATAATTTCCCCGAAAGTCATTCCGCCCTCAACCATTGCCCTTGTTTCAAATATCAACCGTCTGAGTAGCTTGAGATATTTCATTTGCCGTATCTTGTCCGTCGCCATTGCACAGCCCATTTGTGTGCAGGCGGATATGATAAGCACACAGCCTATTAGCTTTATCATTTCATGCTCCTGTTTTTGTAAATGATACCAGTCTGCCACACATTGTTCCTGTGCCTAGTACCGCAAGTGCGTCGAAAGCCTTGTCTTTTATGAGTTTTGAGATATAACGCCGCTTTTTAAGCTCATCAAGGCTTGAAGCATGGCATGAAGCAATAAGCTTCACTCCTGAGTTGAGCGCATACTGCAAAGCTTCGTTGTCCTCAGAAGAACCTATCTCGTCGCATATGAGTATTTGCGGTGACATGACCTTGACAGCCGTCATTATGCCCTCATATTTGTTGTAGGAATTGAACACGTCCGTCATTGCACCTATAAGATTTTGCGGCTCACCTGCCACTGTTGCGGCAAACTCGTTTCGCTCGTCTATAAGCGCAACACGCCAGCGTTCTCCAAGCTTTCTTGCAAGATCACGAAGCACTGTAGTTTTTCCTCCCGATGGCGGTGAAGCAATAAGCAGGCTCATTGGTTTGTCAGAAAAACATTTTGCATATATCTCGTCTGAACTGCCTATCATTTCACGAGCTATCCTTATATTAAGAGAAGATATATTTTTTACCGACTCCACGGCATAACTCCTTGCAGGATCAAGAACGGCAGTTCCGCAGAAGCCTACTCTGCACCCTCCTGAAACCGTTATGTAGCCTCTTGCTATCTCACGGTGAAAGCTGTGAAGAGAGTTCTGAAATGCTCGCTGATAGATAGTTTCAATATCATCTGTGGTAACTTGAACGCTATCCCCGATATTGTTCATTAGTCTGCCGTTATCATTAACGAAATACTCTTTCGAGAATATGGTAACAGACAGCCGTCTACCTCTGCGAAGCCTTATTTCCTGTATCCTGTCACGCTCTATTTCTGGCACTGACATAATTGCTCCCCTTATGCGAGGGGTGAGCAGTTCGTAAACGTATTTTATCTTGCTGACTTCTCTTATCATTTTTTCACGCTCCTTTTGACTTGTCCTATGAAATAACTATGCTGTGAGCCTGCATTTTAGTACAAGATATTTGTATTCTCCTACATACGCAGATATCCATTATTGTATTTAATTATCACGCAAAATGCTTGAAATACTGTTGTATTTGTGATATAATGTTAATGCAATATGCACAAATATTGTGAAGATAAAAGAAACATACAAAACAAAGGAGAAAATTATGAACAACAGCTTAACTGAAAAACAGGTAAAAGTACTGAATATGTCACAAAGCGTGATAAATGAGGTAAGAAAGGTCATTATCGGCAAGGACGAGATAATCATAAAAGTCCTGCTGTCCATACTTGCAGGCGGTCATATCCTTATTGAGGATATTCCAGGAGTAGGAAAAACCACTCTTGCCGTGGCTCTTTCAAAGGCGCTTTCACTTGACTATAAAAGACTACAATTCACCCCTGATGTTTTGCCAACAGACGTGACAGGTTTTACCATACTAAATAAAGAAACACACAAGTTTGAATATAAGCAGGGTGCAGCACTCACAAATCTTTTTCTTGCAGACGAGATAAACAGAACCTCAAGTAAGACGCAGTCTGCGCTTCTTGAAGTAATGGAGGAGGGCAAGGTAACTGTAGACGGTATCACACATAAAATGCCTGACCCTTATATCGTTATCGCAACGCAAAACCCGGTTGGCTCTATAGGCACGCAAATGCTCCCTGAGTCGCAAATGGACAGATTTATCGTAAGGCTCACAATGGGTTATCCTAATCTTGAAAGCGAAGTCGCAATGCTAAAATCAAAGCAAAATCTCGTGCCTGTGGATAATGTAAGGCCTGTGGTTTCTGCGGAGGATATCCTTCAGGCAAGAAAAGTTGTGGAAAATATTTATGTTTCAGATCAGGTTTTCCAGTATATCGTTATGCTTGCAAATGCAACCAGAAACAATGAATATATAAAGTTGGGTCTTTCACCTAGAGGAACTATCGCACTACTAAGAATGACAAAGGCGACAGCGCTTCTTAAGGGCAGAGATTATGTTATCCCCGATGACGTTATATACAGCTTCAAGGACGTTGTTCTTCACAGACTTGTGTTCAACTCAAAGGCAAAGATAAACGGCTTCACAGGAGAACAGATACTCAAAGGAGTTATTTCCTCAGTTCAGGTTCCTAGAGTTAGCAAGTAACGGAGGAGCAAATGCTGATTTTATATATAATATTATTTATCGCCTCTATTTTCTTCTATATATTATATGTGGGTAGCTTCTCTTTTTATCTCTTTGCATTTTTACTTGTTATGCCTATTATCTTATTCGTTATGCTCAAAAAAATGTCAAAGAAAATAAGTGTTGGTTTTGTGAACACTCAGAAAACCGCAGGCAGATCATCAAAGATACCTGTTGTGTTGAGATTGCAAAACCGCTCAAAGTTGCCTGTTGCCAATATGATTATAGAGATAGAATATTACAACACTCTTGACGGCGACAAAAATACAATGAAGATAAATACTCCCCTTTATCCTGATGATGTTCAGTATCTTACTTTGCACGTTTCTGCAAAGCATTATGGCACAGTGAGAATGAACATAAAACGCTGCCGCATTGTTGATATGCTAAAGCTTTTCAAGATAAGAGTAAGTACCGATGCTGCTTCCAAACTTTTTGGCGAAAGTACTTTCACTATAGTTCCTGACTATATACCTATCGAAAACAACATTGCGAATTATGCTGAAATGGGTCTTGAAACCGATGATTATTCCAAGACCTCAAAGGGCGATGATCCCTCAGAGATTTTTGATATACACGAATATCATGATGGTGACAAAATAAACAGGATACACTGGAAGCTTACTGCAAAGCAGGATAAGACCATGGTCAAGGATTATTCCCTGCCTATATCAAACTCTATCGTGCTTATGGCGGATCTCCACATTGATACAAATACAGACGATTATATGCTCGTATATGATACTCTTGTAGAGGCTATAGCGTCTATATCCTATTATCTTATAGAAAATGACACACCTCATAAGGTAGTGTGGTATGATAAAAAGAAAGATTTGAGCGAAGTAGTGAACGTTACAGACGAAGAAAGTGCAAGGCTGCTTATAAGTCTGCTGTTGCAGGCTTCTGTTTATGATGAACCTGACCTGTCTATGATAAATTACATCAATGAGCCTGAGAGATATAAATGCGGTCACTTGATGTATTTTTCTCCCGCATATAACAGCAATCTCAGCGGCGTTATGAACGATAACGATCTGGCGTTCCGCTATTCCTATATGCTTATCACAAACAAAAAGAAAGACGACGTTATAAACGATGAGTTTGCAGAGGTCGTGAACGTTACTGCAAAACACGTTGCCGAAAGCATACAGGAAATATGTCTATAAAGGTGACAACATGAAAAAGAAAAGAATAAAAAGCAAAAACAAAGATATAGGATTTATCAGCAGCAATGGTATCTGCATTGACGGAGATATCCTTATGAATTGTGAGCGTGAGCATAATTCAGGCTCATTTCTATGGTTTCAGATACTTCTGACCTTTTTGGCGACCATATGCACAGCGTTTATGGCAGTATCATTCCTTGATATGGAAATATACAAGACCACGATCATTTATTACTCTGCCATGCTTTCACTTGTGTTTGGTCTGATGAAATCATCACACAAGATAATTAAGTTTTCTGCACTTGGTGTGATGATACTTCATGTAATTTACCTTGTGAGCAGGATATCTACAATAAAATACGGCTTGTTCGTTGTTATAGACAGATATCTTTCAAGGGCAAATCAACCTAACTCAACTCTTGGCGTTCAGCTTAGTGGAATTTCTACTATCGACTACCCATATCTTGCGTCAAATTTTTTCGTATTTTTTATAACTCTTGTTTGCCTTGGAACGGCAGCAGCCTGCCTTTATAGGATAGATTTTCCATTGCTGTTCATCATTACATTTCCTGTTTTCGAGCTTGGAATGTATTGGGGCTGGGAACCGTCAATGTGGACTGTTATTGGTCTGTTTGTATGCTGGGTGACAGTGCTTGCACTGCACATAATAAACCACACAACTAACAAGGCAGGAAGAAAAAACACCTTTGCGGTGCATGAGCGAAAGCGCACGTTTTATTTTACATCTGAAAAGCAAAAAGCTTGTTTCTATAACGTATTCATGAAATTCACGGCTATTTTAAGTTCGTTGGTACTTGTAGTTATAATGCTTTTCTCAGCAATAACAGGCTTTACACGTCCTGAGTCATTTGCAAAATACAGACATGATATTTCTACAGCAGTGTCAAATTTCTCTCTCACTGACCTGAGAAATGCTTTTTCAGATTATGACGGTGGATTTGATCTGTTTGGTATAAAAACAGTTGGTGGCACAAACGGAGGCGTTCTTGGCAAGACAGCAGGCATTAGCTTCAACGGCTCAACAGCACTAAAAGTGGTCACTCCAAAATTCTCTAATACACTATATCTCCGTGGATATGTAGCAGGCGTTTATAACGACAATAGCTGGACTCCTGTTGACGTGAATGGCAATGAAGACACCTTCTCTGATGATTTTGAGCAAGGCAAGATATGGGTGCAGGATCTGGATTATGACCTTATACAACGAAAATATGCGGATCTGACCCCTGCTCAGATTTCTGTATCTGTTCTCGGTGCAAGCAAGAAATTTGTGTATGCGCCATACGCTTCTTTATATTCAAGTGATGGAAATACAGACGATAAAAAAATGCGTCCTACCACTGAGTCATATGTCAAATTAAGTTCAACAAAGTATTCTCTTTACTATTTTGACCCCTCTCTTATAGAAGAAAGGCTTGAAGCCCTCCCTGAGGCTATAGCCACAGAAGAGCCTGCATTGTCTGTTAATAAGGACAGAGGTGTTGACGCTTACTCAGAGTTTGTTCACCAGAAATATATGGATGTTTCAAAGTCTGATGAGCTTGATAAGGCATATAAAGAGATACTCAACGAATATCTTGGCGTGGATATTTACCACAAGGGTGATTGGACTTATGAAGAAATAAGCACTGCAATAAAAAACTATTTCTCTGATAACTTCACTTATACCCTTGAACCGGGTGTTACTCCAAAAGGTGAAGATTTCATAGATTATTTTTTAGGTACACAAAAGGAGGGCTATTGTTCATATTTCGCAACAGCAGGTGCAGAACTTTTAAGAATGTTTGGCTATCCGTCAAGATATGTAGAGGGATATGTGGTGCTTAATTCACAGCTCGGTGAACCTGAAGATGATTCAACATACGAGGTAAGTGTAAAGGACAAATGTGCGCACGCATGGGCTGAGGTATTTATAGACAATGCAGGTTGGTATCCTGCAGAATTCACACCAGGTTATGATAATGATAATCCTAATCTTACACAACAAGAGAAAGACCCTAAGGAAGTTACAACAACTAAAAGCACAGAAAGCAAGCCTACGACTACCACACAAAATGGCGGTCAGGGTGGCACAACTTCAGTGGTTACTAAAAAGCCTGCAAACAGTTCAAAAGCTTCAACAACAAAGAAAACAAATTCTGCAAGCAACGGACATGGTGCCGGAGTGATGTCAGGCGCTGGGAAAACTTCTGTTTCATCAAGAATAACAGAAAACAACAGCGACCATGGCTCATTTGTAGGAATTATCATCACTCTGGGCGGACTTCTGCTTATAGGCTTCGGCATTGTAGTCCATAGAGATGTAAAAGTAAAGAAAATGCGTTCGGAACTAAGTAATGGGGACAATAGATCACGCACTGTGGCGGTATACCGCTATATGCTCAAATATTTAAAGCTTATAGGCATTGCCGACAGCAGAAATATTACAGACTTACAGCTTTGTGACAGGTTAACAGAAAAATGCCAGGAAATGCAAATCAATGATTTCTCCCATATGATAAAATATATCGGAGAACTTGCAGTCAAAGCGGAAATGAGCAACTCAGTAATATCTGATGGGGAACTTGAAACTGCACTTTCTTATTTTGAAATCGTAAAGGACAAGATCGTCCTGCCAAAACTTTCGGGAGCTAAGCTTCTTAATGCAAAATTTGTTTACTGTCTATATTAGAGGGAAAAAAAGCCACGCTCGGTGTGGCTTTTTTAACCTCAATGATAATACCAAAAAGCTGATAGGTGATTTTTTTATATGAAGTATATGTTTAATGCAAATATGGATATGATATTATCAGTAGGATAACTTTTTGAATATTTTAGAAAGGAATGATCGGATTGCGAAAAATAAAAAATACAATAATATTTATTGTTACAGTTGCTATACTTACAATGTTCTGCTCTTGCTGTAAACGCTCTGAGATAAAACTGGGATCCGGCAACGAAGGTGGTATATATTATAAATTTGCTGACACTCTCAGTGATATTGATGAAAACATCACAAATATAAGAACGGCTGGTTCTCAGGCTAACATGAGGCTTTTAAAGGACGGCTTTATCAACATGGGAATAGTCCAAAGTGATGTCCTGTCTGAAGCAGTGAATGGCACAGGAGATTTTAATGGTAACAAAATAAACAACGTCCGTGCAGTTGCGGCTCTATACATGGAGTCTTTTCAGATAATCGTTCCGGCTGACTCAGATATTCAAACTCCTGCTGATCTTAAAGGCAAAAAGGTCTCTGTGGGCGAAGAAGATTCTGGCGTAGCAAAAAATGCTGAATACATTTTAAACTCTGTAAGTCTTGACTATAACATGATAGATGTGTGCAACATGAACTATCAGAAGTCTGCTGAGGCACTTAAAAACGGCTCTATCGATGCATTTTTCGTGGTACTTGGTGCTCCATGTGATGTTATAACACAGCTTTCTGAGGAAACAGATATAAGAATATTGCCTCTTGATGACAGAACGATATCATATATGACGAATCTTTATGACGGATACTATGAAACTGTAATAAAGGCAGGAACTTATAAAGGCATTGACGAGGACGTCAAGACTGTCGGCGTAAAGGCTGTTCTTGTGGCAAGCCAAAAGATGGACAGCGACACTGTAGCAGATATCACGAAAATGCTTTTTGAGGAAAATGACCAGATAAAGAAAAGAATCTCATTTGCGAATAATGACACAAAATTTGCGACAGATAATATCCCGTGTGCTTTTCACAAAGGGGCAGTGGAATATTATAACAGCATTGGAACTGCTATAACAGAGGAGGATCAAATTTGAAAACAATAAATGTGGATATGTATCAAACTCTTGCGGTGGCAGTAGGAGTCTTGTATTTAGGGGGATTTCTCAAAAAGAAAGTCAGATTTCTTGAAACCTTCTGTATTCCCTCTCCTGTCATCGGCGGAATTATTTTTGCTATCATATCATGTATTCTTCACGTCGCAGGAATAGTCGAATTTCAGTTTGATGAAACGCTAAAAACGGTTTGCATGGTCATGTTCTTCACTTCTGTTGGCTTTCAGGCAAACATTAAAGTTTTAAAAGCAGGAGGTAAAAGTCTTATTGTATTTTTATTATGCCTGATAGTGCTGATATTTGCGCAGAATGCAGTTGCAGTGGGGCTTTCAAAGCTATTGGGAGTAAGCTCGCTGGTAGGTATGTGTACAGGATCTATCCCTATGGTAGGCGGTCACGGAACGTCAGGTGCTTTTGGCACAGTGCTTGAGGACCTTGGTCAGCAAGGAGCAACAAGCCTCTGCACAGCAGCGGCTACTTTTGGATTGATTATAGGCTCTGTAATGGGCGGACCTATCGGCAGAAAGCTTATACTAAAACACGATCTGCTGAAAACTGTTATTCCTGAGGACGACTCTATACTTGTCGAGGACGAACAAAAACATCACCGTTCTGTAAGCATGTATGCACCTGCAGCTTATCAGCTTGCGATAGCAATGGGAATAGGCACGTTTGTATCATGGGTGCTTTCATATTCAGGCATGACTTTTCCTGTGTATATCGGATCAATGATCGTTGCAGCGTTTATGAGAAATATCGGTGAATACAGCGGTAAAATACACATACACATGGGTGAAATAAATGATATCGGTGGTATTTGTCTTTCACTTTTTCTCGGAATAGCCATGATAACATTGAAACTCTGGCAGCTTGCCGAGCTTGCATTGCCTATGATAATCATGCTTGTTGCACAGGTGCTTCTCATGGCAATGTTCTCATACTTTATCGTATATAATATAATGGGCAGAAACTATGATGCGGCAGTGCTTGCGGCAGGAACTTGCGGCTTCGGAATGGGTGCAACGCCAAACGCTATGGCTAATATGCAGGCTTTAACAGCAAAATTTGCCCCTTCAATAAAGGCTTATATGCTTGTTCCTATTGTTGGAAGTATGTTTGCCGATTTTATAAACAGCCTTGTTATAACAGGATTTATCAACTTTATTAATTAACGGAGGAAAAGAATATGAAAAAAAAGAACAAACATCTTGACTGTTATACAGATAACCTTGCTTTTCCAGAAGTTCACGTTGAAGATGTAAAAACTGAGAATGATGAAAACGAAAATAATAGCGAATCAGGTGTAATATTCGACAACTTAGCAATACCTGAGATAAAAATAAAGCCCAAGAAAAGGAAAAGATAACACAAAAAACGATTTTCTGTTTATTTTCAGAAAATCGTTTTTTTTATTTCATATTGGAGATATATTCTCTTATCTCTTTTTCCACACGGATAACGTCCTCGTGAAGCTCCTGAGCTGACATTCTGAAAGCGCCGCTGCCCATGATTATGACCTGCTCCATGCCGTCAGATGTGGCGACCCTTACTTTATGCTCTCGGCTGAGCTTGTGAGAAGTGCGTTCGATATAAGTGTCAGCCGTTTCGGCTTCTTTGGTGTAAACTATACTAATATTGTGGTAATTTTCCACTACACGCTCCTGCTCTTTGACCTTGTATGCGTCAAAGACGAGTATCAGCTCACATTGCTTGTATCCCTGATAGTTGCAAAGCCTGTTTACAAGCATACTTCGTGCAAGGTCAAGGCTCTCGTTGGCAGCCTTTTTCAGCTCGTCCCAAGAGAAAATTATGTTATAGCCGTCAACCAGCAAATATTCCACGCCTGAGTATATCTGCTTCGGCTTTGACGCTGACTTTACAGATTTTTCAGGTCTGCGCATCGCATAGTACTTATCACGTTCTATCTTTCCGTAAGTGCGCTCAAATATCTCCATAAGCTCCTTATCGCTTGCTGCACGTCTTACAAAATCTTCGGCACGAGCGTATGTCTGTGACTGAGAAACCTGCCTGCGTTTGTCCTCTGGAGGTATGTGAAGCTTATCAGGAACTTCGTTCCATTTGACATTGTAACCTGCGCCATGAGAGCAAAATACAGAATCTGCCGTATTTTCAAGATCTCTGTCAGGATCGTAGCCATATTCTTCAAGCACAACTTCTGTATTATGACATTCACGGTAACCGTCAGAAGTGCATATCAGCTTTCCAACGCCCTTGGTGTAGCTTATGACCTGCGACTGATAGCCTCGCATTTCCGCCACCGGTGCACTTCCCTTTATAACGGAAAATTCGCCCGATACCTCCGGCTGTGAGAAAACTCCGCCCATGTTCTGTATATCTGTTATAGCACGTCCCACGTTCTGCTGTGGAACTTCAAGTGTGAAGCTGTAATAAGGCTCAAGAAGAACGGACTTTGCGTTTCTAAGTCCCTGTCTGACGGCACGATATGTTGCTTGACGGAAGTCGCCGCCCTCTGTGTGTTTAAGGTGCGCTCTTCCCGAAACGAGCGTTATTTTCATATCTGTAATAGGAGAGCCTGTGAGAACGCCAAGATACTTTTTCTCCTGCAAATGGGTAAGAATAAGTCTTTGCCAGTTTTTGTCCAGCGTATCTTCACTGCATTCGGTTGCAAAACGCAGACCCTTGCCACGCTCCAGTGGCTCAAGCTTTAAATGCACCTCTGCATAATGCCTGAGTGGCTCATAGTGACCATAGCCGTAGACCGTTTTATCAATAGTTTCTTTGTATGCAATGCTTCCCTCGCCAAAATCAATGTCAATATCAAAACGCCGCTTGAAAATGCTTTTCAGTATTTCAAGCTGCACCTCACCCATTATACTGACATGAATCTCGCCAAGCTGTTCATTCCAATCGACGTGAAGCTGTGGATCTTCATTTTCAAGCACACGGAAATACGACAGCAGAGTGTGCATATCCAAATCACACACAGGCTCGACACGATAGGTAAGAACAGGCTCCAACAGTGGTTTTGCAGAATCCTGCTCAAAACCAAATCCCTGACCTGCATAGGTTTTAGTCAACCCTTCAACAGCGCAAACAACGCCAGTTTCAGCGTTATCCGCATTACGATATTTTGCCCCTGAATATATTCTTATCCTGCTGACCTTTTCCGAGAAGCTTTCACCGTCAGCCGATGAATAATCTACTAGATCTCTAACCTTAAGACAGCCACCTGTTATCTTCATAAAAGTCAGGCGTGAGCCACCGTCCTCTGAAATTTTATACACTTTTGCACCAAAAGTACCGCTGTCATTTACACACGGTGCAAGTTCTGCAAGGGCGTTCATAAATTTTTCTATGCCCTGTGATTTTAAAGCTGAGCCGAAAAAGCATGGAAATACTTTTCTATGAGCCACGGCATCTGACAGTATCTTGTCAGACATTGATCCCGATTCAAGAAACTCATTCATAATATTTTCATCAAAAAGGGCGCAATCCTCTGCGACTTCGGACTTCATACGGCAGAAATCCACAAATCCACTGCCAAGACGACCCTCTAAACTGTTCATGACGAAGGTTTTATCAGCGCCGTCCAAGTCCATTTTATTTACAAAAACAAAGGTTGGGACGTTATAACGCTTTAACAGCCTCCAAAGAGTTTGAGTGTGGCTCTGCACACCGTCAGTGCCGCTTATAACAAGCACTGCAAGATCAAGCACCTGCAAGGCACGCTCAGTTTCCGCCGAAAAATCAACGTGACCAGGTGTGTCAAGCAAGGTGAAAGATGTGTTTTTATATTCAAATTCTGCGGGTTTTGAGAAAACAGTTATACCTCTGTTTTTTTCAATCATATCCGTGTCAAGAAAAGCGTCGCCGTGGTCTACACGTCCGATCTTTCTTATTTCGCCCGACAAATAAAGCATTGCTTCCGAAAGCGTTGTCTTGCCTGAGTCGACGTGGGCGATTATGCCTATTACTGTTTTTTTCATATTTTCTTCCTATTTGCTAAATTTCAATGTACTCCATTTCATTCTTCATTTGCACAAATCCAAACTTTTCATATAAAGACCTGCCCATTTCTGCGATATAAAGGGTTCGTATATATGCTTTCTTCATGCTATCTAATTATAAATCATTTTCAAGAAAGTTTTGTATTTTATCATTAAGAAACATCAGAACATCCTTATGATCAGACAAAATGTCCGTTTCAAATCTTTCCTTATTTAGAAAGTATTCAACCATAATTCTATTATCATCCTGATACGATTCTAATAAACTTTCTATCGACAAGGGATAAACTCCTGTTGCACAAAAGCGTTCTTGTCTTAATGCAAACATGAGCGGCTTCAAAATATATGTCGAAATTTTTTGGTGCGTAAGTAATTCTTTTGGCTCATCTACACATATATAATGGCGAACACTCATTAAAATATTTGCTAAATTTTTCTTATAGGATAACTGTATCTTTTCATTTATATTTTCGATTTTCACCAATTGCTCACCATACAATAAAACACTATTTAGTTCAGCAATTGCATATTCTGACCAATCTTCAAATATTTTGCTTTTATATTCGTCTACGGATAAGCATTGAGTATTTATCTCCAACAAATCATAAGGGATAGATGTGTTTCTTGCACAATGCCCAACATTTTCTAAGACATATTGATTTATTGTACTAAAGATACAAAACACGTCTAAATCAGAATTATCATTTGCATCTCCTCTCGCATAACTTCCAGTCAAATAAACCATTAATAAGTATTCACCTAATCTATTTTTTAAAGCTGACACAAATTCACTCAATACTTTCTCATAATCATGATTTACTTTATTTGCTGGTATCACTCTTCTCATAAACAAGTTCCTTCATTATTTAGTCTGTTACTTCTGGGTCTCCAATTTCTTCATTTCCTAAATAAACTTTATACGCTTTTCCTTCATACAAATTCATGATCTGTCGGCGTAATTTTGAAGGATATAATGGTGTTGTATTTAATGTTTTAATATCTAACCAATCATATCCAACTTGATTTGTATCACTTTGCAAGACGGCATTTTCAAGTTTTCCAATATACTCACATAAAAACACCAAATCTACACGATGAAATTTTTCTCCATGTAAACCCTCTATAACAAACGCTAAATCTTTCACAACTACCCGCAATCCCATTTCTTCTGCCACTTCTCTACAAACTGCTTCAGGAAGAAGTTCCTCCACATCTTGTCCGCCGCCGGGCATAATATACCATTCTTCTTTTCCGTCACTTATTTTGATTGCCAACATCTTATCATCTTTAATAATTAATGCTTTTGCTGCATTTCTTACAGTTCTATCCATAATATCTCCAACGTTACTTGTATCGCTGTGGAACTGTTGTCACCACAAACATATTATCCTATACGCTAAACTGCCATGCCCTATAAAAAGCGGCATGTTTAACCAATGTGTGTAAACCACACCGCTAAGCTAACTGTCCTGATTTACTGCGCTTTCCTTGTTATCAATACCACACACTCCACGTGGCTCGGTTGTTCAACGAAAAACATACTCAACCCCTATTGTACGAGGAAATGGTGGAACGCACCTTTTCCATTAAAATCTAGTGGTTCGAGCCTGTGATAACCTTGAATTATCCTATAATTTGTATAGGCAAACAGGGTAAAGCTCTGTTCCTTAAACTTCATTTTTCATGTCATCCCCACAAGCTGGAATTTAACTAATGTATGCCATTTTATCAGTCGGCCATGATCTCCTAAGAGCCACATAGGAGATTAAAAAGTTTGCAAGCCAGCCAACTGGTATCGCAAGCCAGACAAAGGCAATGCCGAAACGTGGTGCACAGATCAGGGCAACGGACAGACGAATCGCAAGATTCACTATGTTTGCAACGAGGAACGGACGCATAATTCCGAGACCACGAAGAACTCCATCGGTTGCCATCTTGATACCCATGAAGATGAAAAAGTAACCAAGCCACCTCATATAATCACCAGACACCTGATAGGCAAACGCCGTTCCGTCTTTTCCTAAGAACAGTGAGGAGATCTGCGTATGCAGCGCTTCAATGGTCACAAACGCAATGACCGCAAAGCACAGATCCAGCACCAGTGCAACATGGTAGCCTTTTTTGATACGATCAATTTTCTTTGCACCAAGATTCTGGGAAACATACGGCGAAACCGCATTGCCGATGGATACAAAGATCAAAGAAAAAACATTTTCCACCCTCATCGTTGCTGCATACCCGGCGAGTGCCTGTGTACCGAAAGGATTTACCACTGCCTGCACGATCATCATACCGATAGACACTGTGGACTGCTGCAAAACCGATGGTACCGCAATGCGAAGCATGGAATACAGCTCCTGCCGGTCGAACCTGCTAAAGGAGCTCTTGTATTGCCGCATCCGAGACAGAAAGATCAAAAACGAAAACACAGCTGAAATTCCCTGTGCAATCAGGGTTGCAATAGCCGCACCGAACACACCGAGACCTAGCCCGGCTACCATCCAAAGATCCATTAAAATATTCAGGATGGACGAAAAAATCAGCAGTCCTAGCGGAATTTTGGATTCGCCGATTGAGGTGAACATGGTAGAAAGAATGTTATACATAAACAGAAACGGAAAGCCCACAAAATAGACCCGCAGATACAGTACTGCATCATCCAGTATGTCGGCAGGGGTTTGCAGTCCACTCATCAACGAGTTGGCGAAGAAAAAGCCAAAAACACCAAGGACTATACTTAGAAGCAAAAAGCTAATCAAGGAGGTTGACACGATTGTTTTCATTTTGCCATACTCCCTGGCTCCGAAATAACGGCTTACAAGCACACCGGCTCCGACACCGGCTCCCAGTGCCACACAAATGAACACATTGGTCAATGCTGCACATGCACCGACAGCTGCAAGTGCGGAAGAACCAACAAACTGGCCGACAATAACAGAGTCGGCCATATTGTATATTTGCTGAAAGAAACTTCCAATAATCATTGGCATTGCAAAAACCGTCAACGCTTTGAAGGGCGTATCGGTTATCAAATACTCATCTTTCGACATTATCATATTCCTCCATGGTATCTTGTATCGTGGTATCCCATTCACTTACCTTCTCAAATTCCGATTTGTCAATTTCGTTAAATATGAATTTTATCTTTCTCCAGTGGATACAGATATGTAATCGGATTTTGTGCCGACTGATTCTACTTCAATCCGGCTATCGACTTTCCAATGTAGAACGATTCATTCTCATCCAACGGAAATCCCTGCTCATATCTTTCATCCACAAAAAAATAATCTATTTTCAGTTTTTGGTGTAAGAACAATATCCTGTCTTGGAAGTCTGTCATTTGCCTCTTTACATACAAACCACTCTGATGGCTTATATACGGCAACAATCAAAGAGTTGTAAACACCGAAAACATACTCAACCCCTATTGTACAAGAAAATGGTGGAACGCACCTTTTCCCTTAAAATCTAGTGGTTCGAGCCTGTGATAACCTTGAATTGCTCTATAATTTGTATAGGCAAACAGGGTAAAGTTCTGTTCCTTAAACTTCATTTTTCATGTCATCCCTACAAACTGGAATTTAAGTTTTTCGTCTATTCCTTATTGAATAGATAATTGTTATAGTTAATGTACACAAAATTAAAATATGTAAAATGGTATGATATACATCAGGTATGTATTTGCCTTCTACATCAATCCAGTGAATTGTTTCTGAGAAATATTTAATTTTACCATCTAAGGATCCCATAAATCCACTGTTAAAAATAGTATACCACTCGTGACACATAAGTTGTATAACAAGCCACATTGACATCAACCCGATAGCAATATATTTTCCAATATTTTCTTTTACAAGAAACAGTATTATTGTAATCAAATAAATCAAAAAGAATATACCATCTTCTTTATATGACCTTGTAACTAAACATTTGTTTCCAAAATACAAACCTGTCATATCAAGAAAAAACCATAATAATAATGCAATCTGTGCAACAATACATTATCTTTTCCTCATTTACACAACCTCTTCAAATTCCGATTTGTCAATTTCATTAAATATGAATTTTATCTTTCTCCAGTGGATACAGATATGTAATCGGATTCTGTGCCGACTGATTCAATTTCAATCCGGCTATCGACTTCCCAATGTAGAACGATTCATTCTCATCCAACGGAAATCCCTGCTCATATCTTTCATTCACAAAAAAATAATCTATTTTCAGTTTTCGGTGTAAGAACAATATCCTGTCCTGAAAGTTTTACTACCATATAAAATTACACTACTCTCAAACCTCAAATTTAAGATAATGACACTACTCATCAGTGCATTTTATATTAGGCAGTAATTATATTATAGCATACAAATATAAAAAGTCAACAAAATTCAGATAACGCACATATCCTTTGATAGTGTAGAATTGGTTTACAAGAATGGTGACTCTGGTCAACAGTATCTTTCTATCGTCTATGTGAATGGTATCAGAAAGCAGTGGCTCTTTTATCCTGATTACATCATTAAGACTACTGACGAAAATGTTTGGATTATCGAAACTAAAGGTGGTATGCAGGCTGGTCACACCAAAAATATTGACCGTCAGGTCGAAAATAAGTTTAATGCATTTAAGGGATACGCCAAGAAGTACAACCTTCATTGGGGCTTTGTGCGTAACATTGATGAGGAATTGTACATAAATAATACAATCTACACTGAAGATATGTCAGGAGATAATTGGATTTCACCGGATGATGTGCTAAAATAAATTCTCAGCCTTGAATAATTGAATTGAATTAAAAATGAGCTGCTGCACATAATGCAATAGCTCATTTTCGTATATTCCAAATCAACCTAATTGTTCTACAAATCTTGCAAATGCTTCTTTTCCTTGTTTATCTCTCTTAAATACTCCGGCATCTTCAAGTACCTGTTCAAAAACTCTGCCGACTTCATAACGAATAATCTCCATTGCATTATCAGCGTTAAAATCAGAATATTTTTTTAGAATTTCACTTGCCCAAATTGCATGAGATGCAATTTTATCATCTGTAGCAATCTCTTTGCCGGACAGCATTGCATCTTTTAAAAGTGTCAGTTCATCTGCTAAACGCGCCGGAAGAACAGCAAGTCCCATCACTTCAATCAATCCGATGTTTTCTTTTTTGATATGATGTAAGGTAGGATTCGGATGGAACACACCTAACGGTCTTTCTTTCGTTGTAATATTGTTTCTCAATACCAAGTCGCATTCAAATCCAGAAGAAGTTGCTCTTGCAATTGGAGTAATTGTATTATGCAGAATTCCGTCTGTTTCTGCAAAAATTCCAACCACTTCATCCGTATATGTTCTCCATTTTGATAAAATATCAGCATATGCAGCTGCCAAAGCCGTCCTGTTTTTTGAAGAAAGACGTATCACAGACATCGGCCATTTTACAATGCCGGCACTAACATTCATATAATTTTTCAAAAGAAATGTTCTTTCAATCGGTGCTTTTGCCATTGCAAAATTATAATTGCCGCCTTGAAAGTGTTCATGCGTTAGAATGGAGCCGCCTACAATAGGAAGGTCTGCATTTGAACCGATAAAATAGTGTGGAAATTGCTCAACAAAATCAAACAGTTTATTGAATACCTGTGCATTGATTGTCATAGGAATATGCTGTTTATTAAAGACGATGCAGTGTTCATTATAATATCCATAAGGAGAATACTGCATGAACCAATCTTGGCTGTTGATATTCAACTTTACCGGACGAAGATTTTGTCTTGCAGGGTGTGTCTGGTGACCTGCGAATCCCATATTTTCAACACAAAGCTGACATTGAGGATAGGCTGATTTTTTTTGCAATTTAGCAGCAGCAATATCACGAGGATCTTTCTCTGGCTTAGAACGGTTTATAGTAATGTCAAGTGTTCCATATTCTGATTCATATGTCCACTTTAAATCTTTCGCAATTCTTTCAGCACGAACATAGTTCAGGCTTTTACTAAAAGCATAGTACCATTCTGTAGCTGCTGATGGCGAAGCAGAATATTTTCTTTGAAATGCGGCATTAACTTCTCTCGGCATAGGTGTGAAAACACCCATAACTCTTGTATCGAATAGATCACGTTGTACAGAAGTGTCTTCAATGATTCCTGCCTTTACTGCATAGTCGATCAGTGGTTCAAGAAGTTCTTCAATATTTCCCGTGAGTGGTTCTTTATCATTCCAGTCAGTCAGTTTTAGTATATCCATGAGCTGATTTCTAACAACGAAAATATCGTCATTTGTAATCAAATCAGCTTCTATTGCATGACGGATTAATCCGTTTATTGCCCTGTATATCATGATAACACCTCTTTTCAAAAACCATCTGGATGATTCTTATGCCAATTCCATGCGTCAGATATAATCTCTTCAAGGCTATCGTGTACAGGATTCCAGCCAAGAATTTTTCTTGCCTTTTCACTGGAAGCCACCAGTCGTGCAGGATCTCCGGCACGTTTTGGCGTTTCAATTGCCGGAATCGGGTGTCCTGTCACTTTTCTTGCTTTATCAATTACTTCTTTTACGGAATAGCCGACACCATTTCCAAGATTGAAAATATTGCTTTCGTTTCCGTTTTTTAAGTACTTTACAGCGAGAATATGTGCCTGAGCCAAATCGGTAACATGGATGTAGTCTCTGATACAAGTTCCATCAGGAGTATCATAATCTGTTCCATAGATGGAGATACTTTCTCTCTTTCCATTTGGGACTTGAAGAATCAAAGGGATCAAATGACTTTCCGGATTATGAGCCTCGCCGATTTTACCTGATTTGTCTGCTCCGCAAGCATTGAAATAGCGGAGAGAAACGTATCTTAGACCATGAGCTTTTGAAGTCCAATAGAACATCTTCTCCATAGCAAGTTTGGTTTCACCATATGGATTGGTTGGCTGTGTTCTGTCTGTTTCAAGAATCGGAATATTTTCCGGTTCACCATAGGTGGCAGCGGTTGAGGAAAATACAATTTTATCAATATGGTGTTCAACCATGGAATCCAAAAGAATTTTTGTTCCGCAGAGATTATTATCGTAATACTTGAGTGGATTGACAACGCTTTCTCCAACAAGAGAATATGCTGCAAAGTGAATCACTGCATCTATCTGTTCGTTTTCAAAAATATTATCAAGAAACGCCTTGTCATGCAAATCACCCAGATAAAATTTCGCATCTTTCGGAACAGCTTCGATGTGTCCGGTTGCAAGATTGTCTGCAATAATAACGCTTTCTCCGTTGCGAATCAACTCTAAAGCTGTGTGAGAACCGATATATCCTGCACCGCCTAAAACAAGTATACTCATTATTTTTCCCTCCTATTATTTGATTTCAATACCGCCAAACGGTCTGATTGTCATAATGTAGCACGAATTTTGTCCAAATATTCTGTCCATTTCCGATCTATATGCATTGACAAGATCATTTGGTACAAATGCCTGAATAGTCCCTGCGAAACCACCTCCGTGAACTCTTACAGCACCATTGCCTTTTAATATTCGTTTCCCCGCCATAATTGCAAGTGGAATACCTTGTTCCGTTGGCTTTCTGCATGAGTATAAATTTTGCAGATAGTTCATGGAGGAATCTCCCGATTCGTTTACAAGCGTGAGAAAATCCTCAAATCTGTTGTTTTTGAGAGCTTTCGTTTCTGCCTTTGCACGATAATTGTCGCCAAAAAAGTGAATTGCACGCAAGGCAGCTCTGTCAGAAATCTTCTTTTTAATATCAGGGAGATTATCCCAAAATTGATTTTCATCAACTTCACGAAGAACCTTTTTGCCGAAATATTCTGCAACTTCGTCCATTTCTGTACGAACGGCTACATAATCATCTGTCAAATCAGAATGATCTCCTTTGGTGTCTGTGATGATCAATGCATAGCCGGTTTTTGAAAGGTCAAAATCAATTTTTTGGATACTTGGATTTTGAATGTTTTGAAAATCAAGAAAAACAAATCCACCAACTGAGCAAACCAACTGATCCATCAATCCGCTTTTCTTGCCAAAATAAAAGTTTTCTGCATATTGTCCGATTTTTGCGATTTCTACTGCACCGATCTGATTGTTATTGTAATAGCTGTCAATTGCCGTTGCGATCAATGTTTCAAATGCAGCAGAAGAAGAAATACCGCTTCCACCAAGTACATTTGAAGTTGTATACATATCAAATCCGGAAATTTCTACACCTAAATCCTTAAAGCGAGCTGCAATCCCTCTGACAATTTCAGAAGAACCTTTTTCACCGATATGAACATCCAAATCGTCCAGTGAAACTGCAAATTCATCGTATCCCTCTGATTTAATTCTGATGATGTTTTCATCATGAAATGCTGCAACACCGATAACATCTAAGTCAACTGCTCCTGCAATGATACAGCCATGTTGATGATCGGTATGATTACCGCCGATTTCTGTCCTACCCGGAGCAGAATAAACGTGTATATCATTTCTATTTGGATACAGTGCTGTGAATTTCTCCACAGCACTCATATATCGTGATTTCTGACTTTCTATATCCTGTGGCTTATAAATATTTGCGAAGATATTATCAAATCCACCACAAGTAACATTGTCTTGAAAATCCTGTATTTTCATTGCTTTCCTTTCTTCTTATGATCTTAATGGCATAATTAAAATTTCCAATTTCATCGGCTGATCTGCATGAATTCTGTACTCCTCATGCACCGGTGCACCCCAGGAATCATCGCCGCCGACACCCATTTGCTTTGCAGCGATTCTGACCCATGTGTAGCGAACACTTGGAAGTTCATCTAGGTGCATTGCATTTTCGAGTTCATAGGCACTGTATGGCAGTACACTCATTTCAAACGGAGCAGATCCCTTTTGGAACGTCAGACCATGCTGCATATCATCATGGACAGAGAGCGTTCTTACACCGGTACGATTGCCGCATTCCTGCGGATTGAGATAGCCGGAAAGATTTTCTTTTGCCGTAGATTTCCACAATCCCAGTCTTGCTCCTTTGCATCGGTCGCTGTAATTTTCATCAGGGCCGAGTCCGTAATACTGAAAATTGCAAAGCTGTTTTTTCATCTTGAAGTCCAATGCAAGAACCGGCATATCGGACATACCGCTTACTCCTGCATAATTTACACTTACGCCCAGCTTTCCGTCAAAGTGTGCGGTATAGGTTACAGTAAACTCAAAAGTCGGAACACAGGCAGCCTGATATGTGAATGTGATTTTCAAAGCATCTTCCTGTTCCAGCCATGAAACGGTTTTATACTTTGCAAATTTGCCTGCGGAATACCACTGTGCAAGATTGTACGGCTCGGAAGCACCGGTGTCATTGTCCGTCATTGCTCTCCAGAAGCTGACCTTTGGTGTGCGTGTGATATATTCAAAATCATTGTATTTCAGAGAATTGATGCCACCCTCTTTTTTGTCGAACATCATGGAGAAGTTTTCTCCGTGAACACCAATGATAACATCGCCGTATACAATCGTTGGCTTTTGCAATGTGGTTTCCGGAATCTGATTATCTTTCACTTCAAACACTTCCTGAGCAAAGGCAATTTCGTGCCCTGCATCTGCCCATAGTGTCTGATCTGCGGTAACGGCGGAAACATGATAAACATATTCTCCTGCACTGTCTATTTTGTGAAGTGTCAGTTTCATTGTCTTGCTTTCTCCGGCAGGAACATTCAGAGAAAATGTATCGGATTTCAGAACAACGCCGTTCTTTTCCAATCGTACAACAAAGGACAAGTTGTTTGTATCTGCAAAGAGATTTCGATTTTCTACGGTAAGCATTCCGTTTTGAATAGACATTCTGATGTTGGAGTAAAGAGCCTTCATTTCCTGAACCTTTGGAGAGTAGGTGCGATCGGCATAAATCACACCATTGGTGCAGAATCCGTAATCGCTTGGTCTGTCCTCAAAATCTCCGCCATAAGCCAGAACCGTTTTCCCGTCGTCATTTTTGGTTTTGATTGCCTGATCGATGTAGTCCCAGATGAAACCACCCTGATAAGCCTCATATTTGTCCTCAAGGTCAGTGTAAAGGCTCAAACCGCCAAGAGAATTGCCCATAGCGTGCATATACTCACAGCTGATATATGGTCTGCCACTGTTCTGTTTCAGGTATTCTTCCACTTCCTGCGGTTTTGCGTACATACGGCTTTCCATATCCGTGATAGAATCATACTGATGATTCGGAACTCTTGTAACGCCCTCATAATGCACCAGTCTTGTCGGGTCTACGCTTCTGAAATATTCCGACATTGCAGCAATATCTTCTCCGCAGTAGGATTCGTTTCCGCAAGACCAGATGAGAACACTTGCGTGATTCTTGTCACGTTCATACATCGATTTTGCTCTGTCCAGTACAGCTTCTTTCCATTCCGGAAGTGAACCCGGTACATTCCAAGACGGATCTGTTACACCAAGCTTCTGCCATGTACCGTGTGTTTCCAGATTGGTTTCATCAATCAGATAAATGCCATATACATCACAAAGCTGATACCAAAGAGAATTATTCGGATAATGACAGGTACGAACTGCATTGATATTGTTTTTTTTCATGAACTGAATGTCAAACAGCATATCTTCCTTTGTGATTGCTCTGCCTGTTTTAGCATCAAATTCGTGTCGATTGATACCCTTGAAAATAATACGTTTTCCATTCAGGCACATGATTCCGTTTTTCAGTTCAAATCGGCGGAATCCGACCTTGGTTCTGCTGACCTCGATTTCATTTCCGCTTTCGTCTGTCAGAATCACTGTAAACGTGTAGAGATTCGGTATTTCGGCACTCCAAGGCTTGCTATTTTCAATTGTCCAGTTTACAGATTCCTTTTCATTGGATTGTGCGATGACCGTTCCATTTTCATCTGTCAAGATCGATCTCACAGAACACTTGCCCGCAATATCCAGCGTTGCAGAGAAGATACCATTTGTACCGTCATAATCTGCAATCACTCTCATATCACGAACATGGGCAGACGGTGCCGCATAAAGGAATACGTCACGGAAAATGCCGGAGAATCTCCAGAAATCCTGATCTTCCAGCCAGCTTGCAGAACTTCTTTTGAACACTGCAACAGCAAGTTTGTTGTCCTTTTCACGGATATATGGTGTCAGTTCAAATTCAGACGGTGTAAAAGAATCCTCGCTGTAGCCGATAAATTTGCCGTTCAGCCAGACATACATAGCAGTTTCCACACCCTGAAAAGAAATGAATAAACGCTTGTTTTTCAGAGCATCGTTCAAGTCAAAATATCTGACGTAGCTGCCGACAGGGTTGTCCTTTTCAGAGATAAACGGCGGACGGAGATGCTCCTGTCCCTCCCAAGGATAAATGGTGTTGACGTACTGCAGTTTGCCATATCCCTGCAATTCCATGTGTCCCGGAACCTGAATGTTGTCAAAATTGTCAGTGCTGTCGCTTTCTTCATAGAACTTTTGCTGCCATTCAGACGGATTATTTGCCCACGCAAATTTCCAGGTGCCGTTCAGATTCTGAATCAGAGAGGAATTGTCTGCATCGGCTTCCAAATGGTTTGCATAGATTCTGTGGTCGGAATGTGCTGCGATTCTGTTGACTGCAAACACTTCCGGATCGGTCAGCCAGTCAAGTGTATATTTCATATTGTTTCCTCCATTTTAGTTCTTTGATTCCATCACAACTTCATTTTCAGATATTCCAAGTTTTTCTTTGATTTCCGCATTTGCCTTTTCAACATTCATCTTTGAAAGAATAAATGTGATGATCAGATCCAGTGCAAACGGAACGATCAGATACATAATGTGAAGCATATTGATAGCAGAATCAGGCTGTACTGTCAAAGTGCCCTTGAATCCGCTAAAGTCGAGCAAAAGACCGACAATTGCTGTTCCAAGTCCACCACCAATTTTTACACCAAGTGATGTGCAGGAGTACATGATTCCATCAACGTGCTTGTGTTTGGTAAGCCAGCTATATTCAGAGCATGATGCGATGACTGCATTCATATCACCTTGCCATGGACCTTGACCGAGTGCTGCAAGTGCTGTAAATGCAAGCATCAGCGGAATGTTTCCCATGTATCCGGCAACTGCTACCAGAAGTCTGCCAACTGTTGCTACCATGTAGCTGTATTTGTTCAGCTTATACATTCCGTTCCATTTTTGTACGACGGTAGGAGTGAAGATCAAGGCGATAATCAAAGGAATATTGATAAACCACGCAAATGTGCCGAACATATTCTCATCTGCGAGAACATATTTTGCATAGTATGTTCCAACACCGATCATCGCACCATAGAACTGCTGCAAAATATAGGTTACTGTGATCATCACATAATATTTGTTGTGTACGAGAATTTTGAATGCTTCGCCAAAACTGTATTTGGTTTCTTCTATTTTTGTTTCACTGTCTGCAAGTTCCTCATCAGAAAGTTCCTTTACAGAAAGAGCGGAAATTGTATTTACAATAAGACCGATAACCGCATAAATAATTGCGACTGTTCTCCAGCCATTTGCACCACCGCCCACTGCTTCAACAAATTGGAATGTAACAGCCTGAATCAGGAGGCTTGTTCCAAATGCGAAGATAAAGCGATAAGAACCCATCTGAACTCTTTCCTTGCTGTTCTTTGTAACAAGAGCGGTCAGAGCGGAATATGCGATGTTGTTTGCCGTATAAAATACACTGTTAAGAAGTGTGTAGCAGATAAAGAACCATGCGTACTGAGCAAAATCATCCATGTTCATCGGGATTGCAAATACACCAATCAAGGTAATTGCACAGCCGATAAAACCATAAAGCATCCACGGTTTTGCCTTGCCCATTTTCGTATGTGTCTTATCAATCAACGTACCAAAAATGATGTCTGTTATTCCATCAAAAATCTTCGATACAGCAATGAGAACGCCAATAACACCTGCGTTTAATCCAATCGTGTCGGTAAGATAGATCATTACGAATGATGTCAGCAATGCATAGACAACGTTTCCTGCAACATCGCCGGAACCATAACCGACTTTGTTATACCACTTTAAGTATGTTTTTTCTTTGCTCATAATAGAGCTCCTTTCATTGTTTGTATGCCCACATGGACAGAATTTTCCCATAATGAATGATACGAACTGCTTTTCATCTTGCAAAAACGAAATAATGCCATCGTCAGAATAGATGATTATTTTTTTGAGTATAAAGAATTTTTACTGAATTCAACATGAAATTACAATGAAAGACGTCTTTTTTTAATTCTTTCCTCTCATTTCTTGACTCTATTATATCACACAAAACGGCTTAAAAAATACACAAAGTTATAAAATATATGCACAAAGTTTAGGATTTTTCTTGTAATCAGTGCTCAGGTGTGATATACTATAGTTATAGAAGCAAGGAGGTGCTTTTTATGTTTATGAATGTTGCCTATTTAAACAACTCTACATCTACTGTAGTGGATAATACGAAACCTTTGATTGTAACAAGCTGTGGAAATTATCGTGTGAAAAATCGTTCTGAAGTAGTAACACATCGTCCGAAGGGAAGAAAAGATTATCAGCTTTTATATATTGCCTCCGGAAAAGGACATTTTTTCATTCACGGAGAAGAAAAAACGGTTTCAGCCGGAAATATTATTATATATTTGCCGGATCAACCACAGGAATATGTTTATTATCGTGCAGATCAAACCGATGTTTATTGGGTGCATTTTACCGGAAATGAAGTAGAAGAAATTTTAAAGTATTACAATATCAACCTGAAAAATAATATTCTCTATATTGGAACATCTCCCGATTATCAGTGGTTATTTGGTCAGATGATTCAGGAATTGCAGCTTTGCAGACCACGGTATGATGAATTGATTTCTTTGCAGCTGCGAAATATTTTTGTTTTGATAAGCCGTGCAATCATGAGTGCAAAGAAATTCAGCAGCACCAGTGAAAAAGAAGTTGCTTTTGCGATGCACTATTTTCGTAAAAATTACAACACAGAAATCAGCATTGAGGAGTACTCCGAATCCAGAGGGCTTAGCAACTGTTGGTTTATTCAGTGCTTTAAAGAAATCACAGGTTCCAGTCCGCTGCAATATATCTTAAAGCTGCGAATCTCCAACGCACAAAGTTTGTTAGAAAATACGGACTACACCATTACTGAAATTGCAAATATGGTTGGATACACCAATTCGCTTTATTTCAGCAGACTATTTCATAAATACATTGGTATGTCACCAAAAGAATATCGAAAAGTAAAACTCAAAGAAAATCTCAGGGAGTAAAAAACAAAACTCGTTTGGCTAAAACTAAGCCAAACGAGTTTTGTTGATTTTTGATCAGAAATAAGGAATGGCTACATTAACAAACACGTCTGAATCGCAATCTCATCAGCCTGCAGCTCGAAGAGATTTTCAAGCTGCCAAACCTTAGCCGTGTCGGCATTTTTCATCGCAAGTGCATATTCAGGATCAGTAGCACGCATTTTGTTCCAGATTTTCCATAATCAGCAGAGAAGATTTTGAAAAGGTACATGAAAAGCAGAATTAACTTCTTTGTTTTCCTAATCGTGTTTAATGTATTTAGTGATAGTATCGATTAATTCCTCCATGTTAATCGGCTTGGAAATATGGTCATTCATGCCTGAATCCAGGGATTCCTGAATATCATCTATAAAAGCATTTGCAGACAAAGCTATAATTGGAATAGTAACTGCATCGGACCGCTCTATACCCAAGGCTCGAATGGCTTTTGCTGCTTGGTGTCCATCCATATTGGGCATCATAATATCCATCAAAATAAGATCGTATGTGCCTCGTGGATGATTTTTAAACAAATCCACAACTTCTTTTCCGTCTGATGCGCGTGTTACGGTCAAACCAGCATCTTCCAGTATCATCGTAGCAAGTTCAGCATTTAGATCATTATCCTCAGCCATAAGAACATGAATACCCGTCAAATCTCTATGTAGATGTTGTTTTTGTTCTGATTGAATAACCTGTTCTGACAACTCCAGTGGGATCTCCACTGTGAATGTAGAACCTACACCTTTTTTGCTCTCAACAGCGATCGAACCGCCCATCATATCCACATATTTTTTTGAGATGGCCATACCAAGACCGGTTCCCTTATATTGAGTTCTGGCATTAGCATCATCTTCTTGTGAAAACGGATCGAATAATTTTTTCTGGAACTCTTCGCTCATGCCAATACCGTTATCTCGAACAACATAACGAGTTATGATATGTTTCTCATCCGCTCCTGGGTAACTGCTGATATCCAAAGTGATCTTTCCGCCGTCCTTTGTGAATTTCACAGCATTGCCAAGAAGATTCACCAAAACTTCTCGGATACGCGCAACATCTGCAAGGACATATGGGTTCTTTGGGATTTCTCGATGTACTTCAAACTTAAGATCTCGATTATAAAGAAGTCCATTCATAATCGCCTGGACGTTATCCGTCAATTGAGTAATGTCCACCGGCTCGGGCGAAATAGTAACTTTTCCACTTTCAATGCGAGTAAAATCCAGAACGTCATTCAACAAAGAGAGAAGATGATTCGAACTTTTTTGAACTTTCTCCAAGCTATCATGAATATCTGAAATCGTGTTCTGGTGAAGCGCAATGTTTGTAAATCCAATAATGGCATTCATCGGCGTTCTGATGTCATGGCTAATACTAAGCAAAAACGCAGATTTTGCTTTGTTGGCAGCATCTGCTTCCTCAGCGGCGGTCATTAATAGTTGTTTTTGTTTTTGCTCTTCTGCCTTGCTTTTCTGGTAAACATAATAGGTATATAGACAAATTAAAAGCAATACAGCTCCTGCGACTAAACCGCAGATGATGGAAATATGATTCGTCTCTTCAACCATTCCATAAGCTGATTGCATATCCATTTCAATGCAAAATGCGCCAATGATTTCTCCAGTACCATCATGATTTGCTCTTACAGGATAGCAAGCCGTAAAAATCGGGCCCCATGTTGTATCAATGATATCCTGAGAGTACACATTCTCCCCAGAAATAGCCCTATCAATATACGGAACCATTTCTTCCTCAATATAATCTCCAGGGTGTCTTACATCATCCGCATCCGAATCCAAACCGTCTACCACATAAACGAGTTTTCCTTCTTCATTTTTTGTAGCAGTGTAAATATATCGAGTAGAATTCAGTGTTCTGATTTCATTGAAATATGAAGAAATATCCTTATATAATTGCTTCGTTTCATCAGATTGATCTTTGATTTGATCAAAATCTTCTTTGCCGATTCTTCCATCCACGAGTTTGTGTACTGCATCTGCACTCGCTGTGTCACGTATGATTTCTGTTTCAAGGGCGGTCTTAGTGTAAGAACTTTGCAGAATAAATGTGTACAACGCTATTACAAAAATTGTCAAAAGCCCCGCAATCACAAAGATACTGCCTGTATTCTTCAGCCTAAGGAATTTTTTCAAATTAATTTCTTCTTTTATTTTCTTCATGCTGCTCATTCACATCCTCTAAATCCCAATTTATCGTTCATCCCTAACCTCTATAATTTCACCTACAAAAACAATATGTGGTTGCCAGCCTCCATTGAAATCGGGATAGACTTTTGGCATGGAAGCATAATACTCCTGAACTTCTGTTGTAATATCCTCTTTGGAAAATTGATGCTGATACAACTTTTCGCAAAGAAATGTTAATTTTGCCTCTTTATAAGTCACTCCCTGACCGATTTCAATAGGAGTCAGTCCTGCAGGATTGGTTGTCACCCTTTTTCATTTTCCCAAAATCATCCCAAAATGCCTGACATCTAATCCACTGTCTCAAATTGTGACATCTAATCCAAACCTCCGAAAAAGCCCGGAAACACGCCACTTTTCAGCACTTGATTTTATTTTCTTGACATCAAACAAACCGTCTCCACATGGCACGATACCTTCTGATTGATGTCTGGTTTTGTGCCCGTTCGCGGAAACATATCCTGTCAAAACGGAAACAGGTCCACACCTTCTAAGACCGCACATTCACATCTGTAAATAGATGCAATCTGTGGCAAAATTGACATTCATATCACGGTCTTAACCATTGAAGTCTATGGGAACAAGTCAACATAAGGTCCTTCCTACCTATATAATGCAAGGCAAGTTTACACTGCTGCTCCCTGCCACTGTCTCGACAGTTGAGACAGTGAAAGCCGCTCAACTTCTACACAATTCATTCGCTCTGAGCACGAATTTGCCATACACTCGCAGGGAGTTGAGTTGCCGGATTTCACCGTCTCGACCTGGAATCCGGGCATTATTTCATCTGTATCACATGTGCCCTAGCTTCCTTTAAGATTTGAACTATCCGGAAATTCCGAATAGTTCATTTAAACTGATTTGCGAATTAGGTAAATACTGTTTTTCCAATTTCGTCCTGTGAATAACCACTACCAGCAGTTATCCAAAATTATCGGATAACTAAACCCTCTTGTAATTATGAGTTATTCGAATTTTTCGAATGACTGAATTCTGTTGCAGGAAATGATATAAATGAAACCCAGCCTTACCTTTCAAGCAATTTTATCATTCGTTGAACAATACATTCAACCTGCCCAGATTCCACTCTCTGATCAAAAGCACCATTACAAAAATGATCTTCTCGCAATAGCATCGTCAACAAAGCTGAACGCAAATCATAGTCAGCGCATTCCAAGCGTTTTAACTCTTCGTTACAATTTATAGGCTCTGTGGTCATATAATCCCAGTAGTTTGTTTTTAGGTCACCAGTCTCTTCAAGCACCTCATAGCCATTGCTTTAATATCATTACTCACGAACGAATAGACCTCCTCCAAATGCAACATAATTACCATCATTCATGTCTTATAAGAACTCTCTTCGTGTCCTTATATTTTTCACGTAATGACGGAATATTTACATCAGTACTTAATACTTCACGCACGACGCCCCATAGACCACCTTTTTCATCCGGAAAGCTATCCATATACTGGGTAAATGGGAGCCCCATCACGAACTTCGCCTGATCCTCGATGCCTCTTCCTGGAACGCCATAATCCAGTATAGGAGGCAGCCCTGTTTTGATATCTTTTCCAAGAATAATCACTCCTGATGCCGGTGCTCCCCCAAGCATTGTCATGCTTATTGCAAGATCAATCATTTTATCATCAAGGCTAATCCACGAATGATCAAAATACAATCCCTGACCAAGCACCTCACCTATACATAGCTTAGGTTTGTATCCGAGCTCAGACAGACAAACGTATAACGCAGCACATGAAGCGTGGCAGGCACCCCACCATTGCTTTCTCTCCATGTACCTATACATATTTGCAAGCACATTCCCGATATCTTCATTATATCCGCTCTCTTTAACCGCTTGTTTTATACGGTCAGGGATGCTCATTGTTTCCTTTCGGAGACAACAATTCTTATATTTCTTTCCGCTTCCACATGGACACGGATCATTTCTTCCTATTTTCATCATGCGCTCCTTCTTTATTGCTTTATAAACGGCACAATCACATCGTAGAACTTCTTCGTCCAGTCGGCGTGGAAGTTTGCCATCTGGAGCCAGTCAGTCTCATTTTCAATACTGACGTTATTCAGCTGAATGAAAACCTTGGACGATTTGATATCGTCACCACGGTTCCACTGGAGCGTCGTGCCCAACGCTGATTCTATTTCCGCTTTATGTGTGTACAGGCTATCGAAGGTGTCCTTGTTTTCTTGCTTATTTCCTCTGCCAAATACGACCTCTGCCCGTGCTGCATCATAGTTTGCTACGCAGCATAGATAAAAACCGCCGATACCGAAGGAGCCATTGATCCAGTTATCCCTTGACGGATTAACATTGGAGAAAGAACCGTCCTCACCGTGCGCTTTCTGGATAATCGGAAGCGCACACGTCCAGTATTTTCTCCGGAGCTCGTAACGACTGCCCGGCTCATCCTCATTGGCCTCATTTTCATCACGTAGATAAAAAACTAAATCAGAAGGATCTTCATTGTACAGTTTGAAGAGGCGACTAAGGACAGATAGTTTGCTCTGCGTGCTGGTGTTTGTCCATACATAGATGCCGTCACCAATCTCCACTGACTTCGTGAATGCATCCGGATTAGTGTTGAAGTGAAGAGCAATATTCTCTTCCTCCGACATGGCCAGCTTTGTGATAATAGCCTTGTCCTCGGCATACAGAATCTGAATAACCTTTTGGAACATCTCAACCCAGCTCGTTACCGGCTGTTCCGTGTTCTTAAAGGTGAATTTTGCAATCAGTCGTCCGGTCAGCTCGCCCTCATCTTCAAGCGTATAAGTATCAAGCTGCTTTTCTTCCGGTTTGTATTCTGTGACAGGTGCTGCCCAGATTGAAAGAGCCCGACCTATGAGATATTCGCTGCGTTCCTCCAGTTCTGCCAGCGTCCACTTGTTCTTCTTGGCAATCCAGGTATTCATGCGGATACCACTATCATCAAAGCCATTCTGCATGGTTTTCTTTTCGGTGAATGAGCTGTTGCTGTACTTCGAGTTATAGGCCGTCAGTGTAAGATTTGCCATACGATGTAGCCACACTTCATGTATCTGCTCATAATCATCACCCAGTTCTTTCTGCCATACTGGTGTCAGATGCTGAGGCATGATGTGCTCAATGGAATAGGTGCCGTCATCACAGTGGCGGTATACATCCTTATCCTCCGAAGTGCCGAAATTCTCGAAGCGCTCAAGGATGTAAATCTTATTCTTACTGTTCATCAGATAAACTGGACGTTCCTCAAATGCCACCTTAAACTCAACATCGTCTGGGAAGCGCGCACGCTCCTTCTTTGAGAGAAGCGCATACTTGAACTTCTCGACATAGTCATCCTCGGTACCGTCGTACCGGACGATTTCACGGTGCAGCATGAGGAAGATTTTATTTAGAGCATTTGTTGGCAGGTCACACATCGTCCTGCGGAACAGATAGTTCTCTGTCGTCAGGAAAATCTCCGTGACCTGTGTTAAAGTCAGTTTGTTTTCATTATATAGGCGCAGCACTTCGAGGAAGTACGGCCTTGTTACCGTAGTCTCCAGACGGTTCAGTCGGTCAATGCAAGCGTCAAGGGCAGCACTTCCAGAATTACCCTCTAGGAGAATCTGGTACCGCTTTGCATAGGCCAGCATCTCGGCAAGGAGTGGTTCCGTTTCGATTTTCCCAAGCTCCACAAAGTCCTTAAAATTGATGTAGATTTTCTTCTGCTGCGGGATGGCCTGCTGCTTTACACTCAGGTAATCCCGGACGAAGGCACTTACATCATATTTCGTGCAAACCTCGATCTTATTCCAGTATTTCTCGTAATAGGCCTCTTGCTCCTTGGACGGTAAGCCCATCAAAATGAAGTTCCTGATCTTGTCGCCTTCGCTGAGGTCAAGACCGGTCGAGTTCAGGCTTTCAAAAATGAGCTGTGGATTGTCGTCCATATCCAGCCGGATGTTTATAATCTCCAGACAACAGATCGCATCGTAAAGCTGGTCGATGGTGATTTCCTGTTTCTGAATGCGGTCATAAAAATAATCGTAATTTACAGTCAGATTTGACTCGCGGATATGCTCCGTCGGATCAGAGAACAGCTTTCCAAAGGCAGTCTGGTCATTCTTTACCGGTTTGAGTTTGATACGAGTATCCTCCGGCTTCCACTTATCTACAAGGTATTCCTCAAAAATCCGCTGCTTCAGATTAGCGGTTTTCGGCACAATGATCCCCTTATCAATCAGGTTATACATGGCAAGGAATAACAATGATACAGTCGTAAGACGCTGCTGACCGTCAATAATCAGGAACTCCTCATTGTGACCATCCGGATTGTAAACGGAAACGAGGCTCCCAAAGAAGTGACTTTTCCGGTGACACTTGATGATTTTTACAAGGTCATCGTATAGCTGCTTGCAGTTCTCGGTCTTCCAGTCATAATTTCTCTGATACACCGGGATAACAAAGCGCTTGTCAGAGCCTTCCATGTATTTTACGAATTTACATTCTGATCCTTTCATCTTGTGTTAATCCTCCTCGTCTACAAAGATTCCGGGAATATTCTGCCGGATATATTCGACTTCGTTCTCCACGCTGGTTCTCCCGCACTTTGACAACGAGGCCTTCAGTTTCAACTTACCGGTGCTGCCGTCCTTCACAACGTACTCTGGATTTTCCTTGATAAATCGTGCCGACTCACGAGAGAAGCCATTTCTCTGAAGAAGGATTGTCAGCGGATTGGTGGTACCATATTCAACATATTCATACCAGTTATTGGCATCCAGTTCATCGTCACCCTTAATGCGCCTGAACTCGTTAGAGAAGCGAAGGAAATAATTCGATATGCTAAATAGAACTATGTTCTCAATAACCTCAAGCGTATCGGCAAAGACAATGTTTCTATGAATTTTGTCGTTGTCGTTATAAACATCTCTCGTATAATTGTTGATCCAGAAATTCTCTGGATGTTCACGATGATGCTTCAGGGCAGCCCGCATAATATAATTTAGGCCGTTTCCTTCCATCCATTCGCAGAGAATAACAGCGTACCAACTCAGCAGTGTATCCTTGCCAAGAGTATTGGACTCATATATTTTCCACTGAAAAACATCGCTCAGCTTCCTCAAAAACGCCAAAACCACATCGTGCTTGAAGTATCCGTCCTTCACATCAGGATAGCGGAGGTTATCTCTCTTTATTGCTATAATCAACCGCTTTGTCTGATCAACAGATGTGTTAATATCGTCATCCGGGACAGTCTCAGTATTTTTAAATTTCGCGCGGATGTTCCTCTCGTCCTCATCTGTAAGAAATTGCTTAAACTCCCTCCGGACAAGTGTATCCTTATCCTCAACAATGTCTCGTAAAAGGATCAATCCGAACTTTCTCATCATGATGTAGGATTCTTCGGATTGTAGAGCTTTTCCTTCTTCATTGACTCGCTGCGGGATTACCGAACTGCCACTTTTAAGGATATCTGCGACATACTTCTTTTCCACCTTTTTAAGAACTTTCGGATCTGTTGTAATGGAAAGCACCTGCTCAGGAACTTTCTCTTGCAGCATTCTGACATAATCATCAGATTCAACCTTTTCCGTCTCCTCACTGACGAAGTACACATTTCCAAAAAGGTTAAAGCTGATCCTCCCCACGCGTCCTATCAGATTTCTGAAGTCGACTGGCTCCATTTCACCGCGAAATATCTTGTTATCTGTAATAAAAAGATTGTCCGCTGGCAGGTTGACACCCTCAAGCAAAGTGCTGGTGCAGAACATAATTGTGATATGTCCCTCTTGGAACAGCGTTTCAATCCTTGCTCGTATAGAAGCAGGTAGATAACCAATGTGATATGCGATGCCTTTTCGAATCATCTCGGCGAGGAAATAATCGCCATGTACTTCCTGCCGGATATCCTTCGCGAGCGTCTCCAAGACAGGATCATTCTTAACACCTGCATCACCGATCGCATCTGAAATTTTTCGTGCAGCATCGATAGCTTTATTCCTGCCATTAAAGTAAACAATAGTCTGCTTCCGCCTTTCTTCAGGAAGCCTATCATTCATACTTTCAAACCACACCAGTATATCAGTGAGATTTGCTTTTCTGCCTTTCATGTCACGGATATTTGCAACATGGATTCTTTTTCCATTGTGCTCGTTATATACCTGTATCTCCTTGTTTTTCAGATCAACAAGGAACTTCACCTGCACAACCGGTGAATATGTAATTGCCAGATTGTTATCATCACCGGCTTCTATATCCGTCATCATCCGAAGATAAACCTGCGGATTCGGAATATTCGGGGAGGCAAAGATGAAGTGTGGCTTATGCTCTCGTTTCAAAAGCATATCCACAACCTTGTAATAAAACGGAGCACGGCTGTTCTTGCCAGACAACTTATGTGCCTCATCGACAAACAGATAGTCTATCTGTACCTTCGGTTGGCTGATCAACAGGTAAAGTAAGCGCTCCGGCGTGAGAGCGAAGATATAATTATGTTCCTCCTCCAACGCAATATCACTGGCCGCAGTTACCACACGATAATTGCAGCGGTCAAGGTAGTTGATTTTCTGAAGGTTTCCATTTTCACCGAGGTCATCAATAACCTTGCCACGAACTTCGTTTATGAGTGCCTTTGTTGGCACAATCAGAGCATAGTTTTTCTGTGCGCCGTGGATAACCTCGTTCTTGATAAACATCCGCATGATGAAGGATTTTCCCATAGAGGTCGGAGCCGAATAACTGAAGCACTCGTCTGTCAAGTGGTCATATGCCGCTTTCTGAGCAGCGAAAAACTTCTCGCTCGGTTCGGCGGGAATCGTAAGATAGTCATCCCTAAATTCAGAGAAGAACCTCTCCAGCGCAGTAATGTCCTGATATTCGGAATTAATGTGTTCTATGCCCTTGTGGTTTCCTATGCTTGAAAAGACATCTCCGGCATAAAGCTTGATCAGCGTGTCCTCCGGATAAAGCTCATTCAAGAGGATTACAATTTCCTGCGCCCAGATTTTATGAGCATTTGCCTTTTCAGGATCATTGGACTTCGATAGCAGGTCAGCGAAACGCAACGCATCACGCTTCTCCTTCTGGCCGAAAGGCAGTGGTTCCTTCTTGGTAAGTTGAAGCAGTCGCAGGGCATAGTTATACAGCACCTTCTCATGAATCTTATTCAAGTATTCGTTATCTTCGATGTCGGCAAATATGGCGGCACCGAGTGTTCTCTTTTCACCGCTCATAGGTCAACATCTCCATCCAATACGTGCTGCATTATCGTTTTCTTTTCGGTCTCCGCATCATTCAACGGAAGCAGGTAAAAATAGAATGCGTGGTTTTCCAGCCCACAGTCCTTTATTTTCTGCGAGATGTATGCAGCGTGTTGCTGTGCGTCTTGTTCCAGCTTCTCCTGCATAATATCCAGCAATTCATCATCGCTGCGACCTGAAGGTAGAATGCCGAAATTGTATCCTAAGAATATGCCATACGAAATTGCGTACTTAGCTTTTTTACCTTCCTCTGGTACAATGTACTCTTTCAGAACAGCCAGATCGTCTTCATCGTAGAACCGGTCGAGGACGGTCTTTTCAATCATATAAACCTCGTCATCCTCATGGGCACTGATCTTCTTGATGATCTCAAAAGCCTGATCTATGGCATCCTTAATCTCTCCGACGATATTTGAAGCACCGAATACCATCTGGTTATACGATCCGCTGGTACCGTCAGAACACAGGAAATGGATACCATCAGCCTCACTCAAATATTGCGCGGCATCCGTACTTAGCTCGATTTTGCTGAGTAGCTTATATGCTTTTAACTTCTCCTCAAGGAAAGCATAAATCATAATCTCGCCGAGCTCATTTCCAGTGCCCTTGGCATCAGCTGCACCTCGTTTACGCATAATACGAAGAGCCTGCTGCATAACTGCATCAAGATTTCCGGCCTTTTCATACTGTTCCTGCTTTGCCCGCGAAAATACATAGCGGCCAATGTTCAGCATTGTGAATTTCTCAAGATCAGCTATCTTGATTTTTCCGCTTCTGACATTGAGGTAAAAAAGGCGCATTGAACCCGGTCGATCTTCACTGATGCAATCGCTGTGATCGACCTCTGTAAAGTAATCATCAAAAGTTTTATCCTTTACAGTTTTTGTGAGTTCCAATGCCCATACACCTCCCTGTAATTAGTCGTCATCTTTCTTTTCACCATAAGGTGCCGTATCTTCAGCTACCATCATCAAATCCTGCTGCGGATTAAAATCGTAAGTAACAGACTTCCGCTCCGCACCCGGCATCACGTACTCCTTGCCCTCCGGATTGTAGGTAAGGTTAAACACCAAATCAGAAAGCCATTTCTTGAACGATGGATTGTCTTGGAACTGCTTGAAGAGCTCCATGTTGTCCGCCATGATAGAGAAGATAACCGCCTGTAGGGCACGCTCGCTTTCAGTACGCGCCTCCTGCGCATCAGAATTCTTCATGGCATTCTGATATTTCTTATCCTTTGACACCATCTCCGGGATGGCCAGAATCTGACGCTGAACATTATCCGCATCGTTCCAGTTTATATTTCCGAACATGTCGTTGAAGTCCATGATGATCTTGGAAAGCAGATCCATTTCCGGCTCAACGATATGGCCTACCTTGCCTGCAGGTACCGGCGCAATTTCTGCATCAGCATCCTCCAGCTTAATAGCAATGGTCTCCTGCGCTTCATTTCTGTAGCTGCTCAGATCTATCGTCTGAAGAATGCCCTCCGAAAGATCATCGTCACGAGGCGACGGAAGTTTCGGTATCAGCAAGTTCAGGAAGATTGACAGCTTCTCCCAGTCAACATTTCCATAGGGAAGAATTGCACCAAGGAATCCATATGTACGCACGAACGATTTAGCTGCGCTCTTAAACTTAATCTGATCGTCAAGTTCGAGCTGTTTATATACAGCTGTGCAGGCATCCAGAATAGGATCGAGGCGATCACGCTCCGCTCCACTCAGGAATAGGTCTACCAGTTTTTCAACATCGCTGTCATCGTAGACCTGATACTCCTCCATAATGGTAATCAAGTCGTACAGCTTATTAGGATCAGTCTCTCCGGAAAGAATCGTTGTTCTGTAGAACTTCGAAAACGCCTCCTCAATCACAGAGGTCTTGTTTGCAAAGTCCAAAACATATACTTCATCCTTGCCGGGATGCGCTCTGTTCAAGCGGGAAAGTGTCTGTACCGCAGCGATATCATAGAGCGGCTTGTCCACATACATCGTCTGCAGCAGCGGCTCGTCGAAGCCGGTCTGGAACATATCAGCAACGATAAGAATCCTATATGGATCTTTCTTGAACTCCTTCGGAATCTTAGCATCCGGGAATCCGTTTATGGCAGCAGACGTCAATGCCGGTTCCTGCCCGTTATATTTATGTTCGCCGGAAAAGGCCACGATTGTCTTATAAGGACTATGCCTGTCTGCGAGGCACTTGTTAATTGCGTAGTAGTATTCGATGCATCTCGGAATGCTGGCGGTGACCACCATTGCACGCGCTTTGCCGCCGATCTTCTTCTTAGCAACTACCTGCTCGTGGAAATGCTCCACCATCATAGCTGCTTTTTTAGCGATAACATCCGGATTGCCCTCAACAAAGGCACGCAGCTTCTTCTGCGCACGCTTCTTGTCAAACATGGGATCGTCCTCGACCGTTTTCATGATCTTGTACCAGCTGTCGATAGTCGTATAATTCCGAAGCACATCAAGAATGAAGCCCTCCTGAATGGCCTGCTTCATCGTATAGACATGGAATGGGCGATGCTTGATTTCACCATCCTCCTCATAAGCAACACCGAACATCTCCTCGGTCTTGTTCTTAGGCGTTGCTGTGAAAGCAAAGTAGCTGGCAGAGGTGACAAGCTTACGCCCCTCCATCATGGCATTGATCTTGTCCTCGTTGTCCGCATCATCATCTGTGGCAAGGCCAGAAAGCGCCAGATTCATATTTGCGGAGTTACGTCCACTCTGGCCGGAATGCGCCTCGTCGATGATGATGGCGAACTTGTTATTTTTATGTTCCTGCCCGATCTCAGAGATGATGTACGGGAACTTTTCAATCGTAGATATAATGATGCGCTTGCCATCCTGTATGGCCTTGCGCAAATCACCGGAATGTTCTGCCCATGTTACGGTGTTCTTGACCTGCATGAACTGCTTGATCGTATTGCGGATCTGCTTATCCAGAATACGGCGATCAGTAACAACAAGGACGGAATCAATCATCGGGTGGCCATCCTTCTCAAGCCCGATCAGCTGATGCGCCAGCCATGCGATAGAGTTTGACTTGCCGCTTCCGGCGCTGTGCTGGATCAGATACCGTTTGCCGACACCATTTTTCTGCACGTCAGCAAGCAGCTTCTCCACGCAGTCGAGCTGATGGTAACGAGGCCAAATCTGTTTGATGGACTTCTTCTTGGTATCCTCGTCCACCTCTTCGATGACCTGCGCGTAGTTTTCTATAATACGAGACAGTTTTCTCTTGGTAAGGATGTCCTTCCAAAGGTAGTCTGTCATAAGGCCGTCCGGATTCGGCGGATTTCCTGCGCCGTCATTATAGCCTTTATTGAATGGCAAGAACCAGCTATCTTTTCCGGCAAGTTTCGTGCAGAACAGAATCGTGGCATCATCCACGGCAAAATGAACCATGCAGCGCTTGAAAGAGAACAGGAGGTCATGGAAATCCCTATCTTCCTTATACTGGCGCACAGCATTTTCGGTATTCTGCTTTGTGAGCTGGTTTTTCAGCTCCATTGTGATAACCGGGAGGCCGTTGATAAACAGGCAGACATCCAGAGCCAGCTTCCCAGCATCCTGTGAATAGCGCAGCTGCCGTGTCACGCTGAAGATGTTCTTCTCATACATGATTCTGGCCTGCTCATTATTTTCAGTCGGCGTCAGATAGAACATGATGAGATCTGCCGGATAAACCTTCACGCCATTGCGAAGTACATCAATAATGCCGCGCTTGGCAATCTCGCCGGACAGGCGGTTCAGGAACTGTCGTTTCTTTGTGTCAGAAGTGAACACACCCAGCTTTTCCATTTCCTTCGGCTGCGTATCCTGCAGGAACCGGAACAGGCGCGTCTCGTCGACAGCATATTCTTTGTTATAGTCGGCGTTTGATCCTTCCTCGTACCCGTTCTGCTCAACCAGCCACTTCACGATTAATGATTCAAGGCCGTTTTCCTTTGTGTTGGTAAAAGCCATTGTCAATCCTCCTGTTTTTCGGTTTCTATATCCTCTTCATCAGCCTCTTCATCGGACTGATCCTCAATATATTCATACTCAGGAATATCTACTGAGCGAACATCTATTTTCCCAGTAACGGCGTCTGAAATGATCCTCGCTTTTAATTCCTGAAGATTTTTTATGTTCCCTCGTTCTATCTCGATAGCCTTGTCGATCTGAACAAGCCTCCGTTCAATCTCCGCAAGAATACTTTTCTGTTCTTCAACATTCGGTATTCCAAGCGTAAAGTTCTTTATGTAATTAACGGATACTCGCTTCTGTCCAGCCGAACCTGTCATAACCTCTTCACCAAGTTTCCTGAACGGTCTTGTCATCGTAATCATATACAGATACTCGGAAAGTACTTTATCTGAAGTACGTAGATTTATAAATTCTGTAGTGCCAAAGCCTATATCCGTATCAAGATCGTCTAAGCAAGCTCCTTTTCCGTTTTCAAAGCACGGAGTAATCTTTGCTACCACAACATCTCCCTTTGCGAACGATGAGAACCCAGTTCTAACCTCTGCAATTGTTTTCTTGATGGAGCAGTCAATTTCTCCTGTTTCTGTAACGTTTTCCATTGGAAGAAAAGTGACCAACTCCGAGTCATCTTTTGTCTTAACGATATCTGCAATTGAGGCATTTGCTCTACAGATACGTTTTAGAGGTAGAACCTCCCATGTAGCAGGAATTTCACCGAGCCAATACACACCGCTATCTTTTTTCTCAGATTCCCTAAAACCATGCAAAATGCCCTGATCTATAACCGCCTTGCGCAATTCCTTATACGCAGAAACCTGCTTTTTCTTGACAGCAATAAGACGATTGACCTCTGAAACCTTCCAATCAAGGTATTTTACAATCTGATCCTGCTCTTCACGCGGAGGAATCGGCAGCATTACATTGCCAAGATAGTTCATTGAAATACGCATACGAACAGATGTAAGAACACCTTCGTCGCTCTCGTGCATCAGGATACCTTTCCCAAGTCCTATAAGACTCCGCTGAAAAGTAATCAGCCTAAAGATGTAGTGGTAATACCAAATATTCTCATCTTCACGCGGATAAAAAGCATAGTAAACCGGACTGATTGCTCCATAATATTTGGATACACCAGCAGCGCCGGAAACTACGTTCATGCAGTTGACAAGCAAATCGTTCTCACGGCAAATGTTATATTGCGTCAGATCATCTTTGGGCTTATTACCTCCTGTGCCTTCTTTTTCAGCATAAGGGACGACACCCTGCTTTGCTGTCAGAGATAATATAAAATCAGTTTGAATCGGATTATTCCGCTCTTTTCTCATGGCAAATACGCCTTTGAGACGTTTCATTTCCCAGTGTGATGGAATTTGTGCCACCCATTTCTGATCGACTGTAGTATAGGAAGCATATTCTTTATCCATTTATGTTTCCTCCCACAATTCCTGTCAACATGCCATCAGCTTCTTTTTCAAGTTCGTTCAAGGATGCGATAATCTCATCCATGCTTCTCAGATTTACAGGTCTATAAAAATATTTGTTGAAGCTGATCTCATAACCAATTTGAGTTTTCTTTTCATCAATCCATGCATCCGGAGCATAAGAGAGCACCTCGTTCTTCATGAAGCCTTCAATCCCACCCTCATAAGTAAATGGAATAAGCTCCGTGTCACGCAAATCACTATCAGCTTCTCCTGCGACTGGATTTGCATTGGCATCTTTAACAGTGATGAACGGACGGATTTTCTTCAAAACAGTAGCTTTCAACTTCGTAGCCTTAGCAAATGCAGCCCAATCGTCAAGTGGAGTTCCAGACGGGACAGATGCAATAGCTCTTCTAACTGCAGCGAGTTCATCTGCTTTTTTAAACACATCTGCAGGGATTACGCCATCTGGATTCACACTCAACCTTAGAGGACGCTCAACCGTTACAGACCAATATGCAAAGTCGTCATTGTTAAAGATCATGCTGACTTCGCTTTCCTCCATTTCAAGGAAAATGCGCATAATCTCATTTCTAATATCAGAAGTAAACTCGCAGTTCTTTTTTCCCATATTGCGAGGTAATGGCGACTTCATTTTTGAAGCATCAATGAGCTGAATTTTTCCTTTTCGTCGATCTTCCTTCTTGTTAGATAATATCCAGATAAAAGTGCCTATACCAGTGTTGTAAAACATATTGTCAGGGAGAGAAATAATTGCCTCTACCAAATCATTCTCAATAAGGTATCTACGAGTATTGCTTTCTCCGCTGCCAGCATCTCCGGTGAAAATGGACGAACCGTTATGTACTTCTGCAATGCGGCTGCCAAGCTCGGTGTCTTTCTTCATCTTTGCCACATTGTTCAACAAGAATAGAAGCTGACCGTCACTGGTGCGAGGGATCATCGGCATGACATCCCCGCCCTCAAGATAGGTATTGAAGCGCGTATCGAGGATTTCCTTCTTGCCGCCCATCTTCTCGGCATCTGTTTTCCAGCTCTTTCCGTAAGGCGGATTTGAGAGCATGAAGTCAAACTGACGGGATGCATGTTGATCGTCGGAAAGAGTGGAGCCGTACATGATATGCTCAGCTTCCTCGCCGTCACCTTTCAGCAGCATATCCGCAGTACAGATAGCGTAAGTCTCAGGATTGATCTCCTGCCCGAACAGATGGATAGCCACTTCCTTGCCGCGTCTCTTGGCCAGCGTCAGAAGTCTGTCCTGAGCGACGGTGAGCATACCACCAGTACCACAGGCTCCATCATAGCAGGAATAAGATGCATCTTTTATCTTGTCGGCAATCGGCATAAACACAAGGTCAGCCATGAGCTCAACAACATCACGAGGTGTCCAGTGTTCTCCGGCTTCCTCGTTGTTCTCCTCATTAAACTTACGGATTAGTTCCTCAAAGATGGTACCCATGCCGTGGTTATCAAGGCCGGGATGCTTGAGGATCGTCTTTGCCTCATCCTTATAAATTGGATTAGGACTCAGGTTGATATCAGAAGAAGTGAACTTTTCAATAACGGCCCCAAGAATATCCGCATCCACCATCGTGTCGATCTGATTACGGAATTTGAACTTATCCAAAATCACCTGAACATTTGGCGAAAAGCCGTCAAGATAAGCAACAAAATCTGCCTTAAGCGTCTGAGCCTTTGCACGGCTTGTTAAGTCTTTCAGTAGGAAGGGCGAAGCATTGCAGAAAGCTTGACCTGCAGCATTACAAAGCGCTGGCCATTGGTTATCAATCTTTGCGGCATCCAGCTGCTTCTTCATTGCCAGCACAGCTGGCTTTGTTTCTTCCAGCATAGCATCCAGACGGCGAATGACCGTCATTGGCAGAATAACATCACGATACTTACCGCGCACATAAACATCACGTAGGCAGTCATCTGCAATTCCCCATATAAAACTCACTATCTGATTATGAACCTGATTGTCCATCACATTTTCCTCCGTTTGCCACTCTATATTTTCATTCTATAAATCTGTTATCCCATAAATCGGACTCACTCAGCATCCTGTTCTTCTTTCTCAGGCACGTTATCATCGGATGCTCCGCCGGAGCGAATCCAATCATCGACTTCGGATAGTTTGAATTTCCAGAGTCTGCCGACTTTATACGCAGGCATATTCCGTTTTGAAATCCACTGCAAAATAGTCTCTCGTCCAACGCCGAGATATGCCTGTACATCTTTTAATGTTACCCATTTTTCAACTTGCAGCTGATCGCTCACTTTATTACCTCCATCTTTAAGAGTTCTTCCTTTTGAACTTTACATCTATATCTATATCGAACATTCGACTACCGGGATAACAGTCATTGTCATCGCTGTCTACCATGATCCAATGGCAAGTCGTATGCCCTTCAAATGGTCTGAGCTCAATGACAGTGGAGATTTCCACACCGGTTTTCGGTTGCGTCTCCGGTATTTCAATGTAGTTGCTTTCTGCCCGTGGCCTTATCTCATCATGATTGGAAAGATACAGCTTTCGACCATGCCAAGTTTGCGTACCCAGATTAGAGAATTTCCACATTATCGTCAGCTTCTCATACATGAAACCGGAATAGCTTCTCTTGTGATCCGGCTTGATGTACACCGTGTCGTCCGGGTACAGAGACGATATGTGGTGAAAGGAACTGGTCTCCTGTTCTGGTTCCTCCAAAAGCTGCTGATAGGTCATTGCCACAATATCCGCAGCGTCTTCCTTGTCGCTATCTATAAAGGCTTTGAACTGAACCGCAAGTGCTCTTCGGAGTGCTTGCGGATTTTTTTCTGCCGTGGGAGGTATTCCAAAGGCAAGCATTACATCGCCGTACTTATTCTTGTCGATGATCTTTTCAAAATATGCGCACAGGCCATCCTCATTAAAAGTCTTAAAAGAAGCCTTCAGGTCTGGAGACATCTTTCTCGACCCGTCATAGAGCTTGCGTTCCAAGGGCACATCGTCTGACTTTAATCTATCACCCTGCTTGTGCGAGAAATAATTACTCCCTGCTTCACTAAAGCAGAAGGAGACAAAGATCCCGTTGTTCTTCCGGCTCGGAAAATACATCTGTGATGCCGTGTTCGGAAATATCCGGCTGAAATATTCACTTAATTCCAATCGAATACCTCCCCTCAAATCTTGTCTTATGTTTTGTCCTATGTGTCTCACGTTACCGGTCAGGCCGTCTCATTACGCCGTGCGAAACTAATAATAGGCAGGGCAAAGAAAGCGGAAAGCCGACAATGCGAGACCTTAACTATTTAATTATACACAGAAACACAGTCTCTGTCAACAATAGTTGGTTATAAACTCACATAAACCGACAAAAAACCACTTCATTGTTCCGCCTCACCAAAACACTTGGATACATCCCCTGATCAAGGATGAGTTCAGTTTTCAAGGGTGGTGCAAATAACGCAGCTGACTTCTGAACGGAAGGCTGAGCAGGAAGGAGATGAAAAACGTGACTAAAGACGAACGCGAGAATTGGATTATTAATATCGAGAACACCGCATCTACGATCAGCTCCCAATTGGGATCAGCTGTAGTTGACGGAGTATTCCAGCGATATGGCGCTCACAGCGTCGAAGACCTAAATCCGAGTGATCTGCCAGACGTATTCAGCGAATTATTCGCCATCGAAGCGGATCTCAGCTAGCGGTCAATGTCCTGAGCAAGACATAAAAAGGCTTCTTGTATACCAGTTCACCTTTCTCATGGCCACGAGGTGTGTTCGTAACTGTTATACGAGCAACAAGTAAATACCGTGCCAGCTTTAACGAACGAGCTGGTCACCAGAAATGAAGCGGAGTTATCCGCGAAAGGTGACCAACTATGACAAACATTACTGGCAGCCATGATGGGCATCTCCGCTTCGGTTTGAAAGCCGAAAGGAGAAAATTATCATGGCAATCAAAGACAATCAGAGTAAAAAACGCTACTACCCTCTTCGCGACGCGAGCAATCCTTACAAGGTTACACTCGTCGAAATCACTGAGACTCAGTACAGAGCTTTGTATCCTGAGATTTGGGCTACCCAGAAGCGCGAACAGCATCATCATCGCTGTATGTGTACCAGAAAGTATCTCTGGAAATGTGACGCCAACTGTGACCTATGTGAATATCATGCAGCCGGGGACATGCTTTCCCTTGATGTTCCTACGGAAGACGGCAATGCGAACATGTATGACACAATTCCCGATTCCGCTCCAACTATGGAAGATGTTCTTTCTGATGCGATGCTCCTGGAACAGCTCATTGCAAGGTTCCGCGAGCTTGATCCAGATGCAGACCGCATCATTGAACTGCTGGGGGACGAGCTTTCTGATCGTAAGATTGCAGAACAGCTCGGCCGCAAGCAGCGCACCTTCGCTGATCAAATGAAGAAAATCAGAACGGAGCTCCGTAAAATCCGCGGTTATTAATCCTACATATTATATGTAGAAATTCATCCCTCTTGGCATCCAGCAACCGATGCCCGGAGGGATTTTATATTTTTCAACTTTTCTCCGCTCAAATCCCCCACTCATCTCCAGTGGAAGGTGTAAGGCACGAAACAACAAGCCTTAACCATCACAGAAACGGAGGTGAAACACATGAAGAAGTCCTACTTCGATTCAGGCGGTAACGACACAGAGCTGATTGCAGTATTGAATGCAATCTCCCACGTATCCGCAAGAATGGCGAGAAACATGACAATCCTCGCACAGCAAAGACAATCAGAGAAAGGAGATCGTCGCTATGAGCAAAATGAGCGATATGGCTATGACCATCGAAGAGCTGCGCAGTGTAGCCGCTGCTATTAACGAAGTAGCCAACTGGTTAGCAGAACAGTTTAGTGGCACTGCTTATGAAGCACCTGTCAAAGAGCCTGCTGCCAAGGAAGAAAAGAAACCGGAGCTGAAGCTTGAGGATGTACGAGCTGTCTTAGCAGAAAAGTCCCGTGCCGGGCATACCGCTGCTATCCGTACATTACTTCAGAAGTATGGTGCTTCCAAGCTATCTGCTGTTGATCCGAAGTACTATGAAGCCTTGTTAAAGGATGCGGAGGTACTTGACGATGCCACCTAAAGGACATGCTATCTTATCTGCTTCCTCTTCGGACCGCTGGCTCCACTGCCCGCCTTCCGCAAGGCTCTGCGAGACATACGAGGATAAAGGAAGCGATTATGCTGCGGAAGGCACTGATGCTCACGAGCTTTGTGAGTACAAGCTAAAGAGGGCCCTGGGGATGGATGCCAGTGATCCGACGGAGAATCTCACCTGGTACAACGAGGAAATGGAGGACTGTGCCAATGACTATGCCGCCTACATCCTTGAAATGGTAGAGGCCGCCAAGGAAAGCTGCGCTGATCCGAAGGTTCTGATTGAACAGCGTGTAGATTTTTCTCGCTGGGTGGAGCAGGGCTTCGGAACCGCTGACTGCATCATCATTGCAGATGGCACCTTGAGAATATGCGATTACAAACACGGTCTTGGAGTCCTCGTAGATGTGACCGATAATCCGCAAATGAAGTGCTACGCGCTTGGAGCCCTGGAGCTCTTTGATGACATCTACGACATTGATAATGTCAGCATGACCATTTACCAGCCTAGACGTCAGAATATTTCCACCTTTGAGATTTCCAAGGATGCGCTGTACAGGTGGGCGGATGAAGTGCTGAAGCCGACCGCAGATCTTGCCTTTGCAGGAGATGGAAACTTCCTCTGTGGCGAATGGTGTGGTTTCTGCAAGGCCAAGCACGAATGCCGTGCCAGAGCAGAGGCCAATCTCACACTGGTTCAGTACGATTTCAAGCTTCCACCTCTTTTAGAGGATTCGGAGATTGAATACATCCTCTCCCGTGCAGATGAATTAGTAGCCTGGGCATCCGACATCAAGGAATATGCTCTGCAGCAGGCCATCAGCGGTAAGGAATGGGCTGGCTGGAAGCTGGTCGAAGGTAGATCCAACCGCAAGTATTCCAATGAGGAGGCAGTCATCCAGGCAGTTACAGATGCCGGGTTTGATCCATATGAAAAGAAGCTCCTTGGTATCACTGCCATGCAGAAGCGTCTTGGCAAATCCAGATTCGATGAGCTGCTTACCGCCTATATTGAAAAGCCGCAAGGTAAACCGACGCTCGTGCCGGAGAGCGATAAACGTCCGGCAATGAACAATGCAAAAACTGATTTTATGGAGGAAAATTAAATGAACAAGAATGTAAAAATCAACAACCCTATGAAGGTAATCACTGGTCCTGACACTCGTTGGTCTTATGCCAACGTCTGGGAGCCGAAATCCATCAATGGAGGTACACCGAAGTACAGCGTATCTCTGATTATTCCGAAGTCTGATACCAAGACCATCGCCAAGATTGAAGTTGCCATTGAGGCCGCTTACAAGGAGGGCGAGGCCAAGCTCAAAGGCAATGGCAAGTCTGTACCTGCCCTCTCTGTCATCAAGACTCCGCTTCGTGATGGCGACATGGAGCGTCCGGACGATCCGGCCTACACCAATGCTTATTTCGTAAATGCCAATGCAACCTCTGCTCCTGGCATCGTGGATGCAGATCGCAATCCGATTCTTACTCGCTCCGAGGTTTACTCCGGTGTGTATGGTCGCGCCAGCATCAGCTTCTATGCATTCAACAGCTCCGGTAACAAGGGTATCGCCTGTGGACTTAACAATCTGCAGAAGATTCGTGACGGTGAGCCTCTTGGTGGTAAGGCAAGTGCTGAGTCTGATTTCGCATCTGATGAAGATGACGATTTCCTTAATTAATGGAGGTGGCAACTATGGAAATGTTACAGACTATTCTCGTTGTTGTTCTTCTTGCAATCTGGCTGTTGTTCAGTGTGGTATTCCTTATCACTGCGATCCAGAACCTCATCAATGACCACAAGCGTGAGATTCGCGAACAGGAAAGTGCTAAGCGTGATCTTGAATATCACGAAGCTCGCATGAAGGTTTACGAGAAGACAAACTAATCTACTGAATAATAATCCAAGGAGGTGGTGGGAGCAATCTCACCACCTTTTTGGTAGAAAGGACAATCTATGAAAACCTTATCGATTGATATCGAGACCTACAGCGATGTGCCGCTTCCGAAAACCGGCGTGTATCGATACTGCGAGTCTCCTGATTTTGAAATATTACTCTTTGGCTATAGTGTCGACTCCGGCCCTGTTCAAGTGGTGGACCTTGCCTGCGGCGAGAAGATACCGGAGAAGATTGTTGCCGCCCTGGAGGATGAGACCATCATCAAATGGGCCTTCAATGCTTCCTTCGAACGTGTCTGTCTTTCCAGGTTCCTAGGCTATCCAACTGGTGAATATCTTGATCCTGAAAGCTGGCGCTGCTCCATGATCTGGGCAGCAACCATGGGCTTACCGCTTTCCCTGGAAGGCGTCGGTGCCGTGCTGGGACTTGAGAAGCAGAAGCTCACAGAAGGCAAGGACCTCATCAAATATTTCTGCCAGCCCTGCGTTGCTACAAAATCCAATGGTGGCAGGACGAGAAATCGCCCTTTTCATGCGCCAGAGAAATGGGAAGCCTTCAAGCGCTATAACATCCGTGATGTGGAAACCGAAATGGGCATCCAGCATAAGCTTCGCAAATTTCCTGTAACTGAATCGGTCTGGGAGGAGTATAACATTGACCAGGAAATCAATGATCGTGGTGTCCGTTTGGATATGGGGCTTGTACAGCAGGCCATCGCAATGGATGCTCGCTCCCGTGAAGAGCTGACTGCTGCCATCAAGGACATCACGAAGCTGGAAAACCCGAACTCTGTGCTGCAGATGAAGCGGTGGCTCTCTGACAATGGTGTAGAAACCGACAGCCTTGATAAAAAAGCGATAGCCGAGCTCCTAAAGAATGCTCCTGACAAGCTTGCCTCTGTTCTCACTCTTCGTCAGCAGCTTGCCAAATCCTCAGTACGTAAATATCAGGCAATGGAAAAGACGGTTTGTGCTGATGGCCGAGCCCGTGGCATGTTTCAGTTTTATGGAGCCAATCGTACCGGTCGCTTCTCTGGTCGGAACATTCAATTACAAAATCTTCCTCAGAATCATCTGCCAGACCTTGCTGATGCTCGTGCTCTGGTACGCTCTGGGAACTTTGATGCAGTCTCTCTTTTGTATGAAGATGTGCCGGATACCCTATCGCAGCTGATCCGAACTGCATTCATTCCACGTGAGGGTACACAATTTCTGGTTGCAGACTTTTCTGCCATCGAAGCCCGCGTCATCGCCTGGTTTGCCGGGGAAGAATGGCGACAGAAGGTATTTGCAAAGGGCGGGGATATCTACTGCGCTTCTGCCAGTCAGATGTTCAAGGTCCCTGTTGAGAAACACGGCATCAATGGACATTTGCGTCAAAAGGGTAAAATCGCAGAGCTGGCGCTTGGCTATGGCGGCTCCGTCGGTGCACTGAAGGCGATGGGGGCTATCGATATGGGGCTAACAGAGGATGAACTTCCTACCCTTGTAGATGCCTGGCGTCAGTCAAACCCACACATCGTGCAATTCTGGTGGGATGTAGATCATGCTGTCACAGAAGCCGTGAAATATAAGCACACGACTACTGTATATGGTCTTACCTTCTCCTGCCGCAGTGGCATGCTTTTTATCACGCTTCCTTCCGGTAGAAACCTGGCCTATGTGAAGCCGAAGCTCGGTACGAACAAGTTCGGCGGCGCCTGCATCACCTATGAAGGCATCGGCCCAACCAAGAAATGGGAACGCCTTGATTCCTATGGACCAAAGTTTGTGGAAAATATTGTACAAGCCACCTCCCGTGATATTCTTCTCTATGCCATGAGAACCCTCCGCAACTGCTCCATCGTTATGCATATCCATGATGAAGTAGTCATCGAAGCGGATCCCCGCATGTTCTTGGATGCCGTCTGTGAACAGATGGGCCGCACACCTCCCTGGGCGAAGGGACTTCTCCTTCGTGCAGATGGCTATGCTACCCCTTTTTACAAAAAAGATTAAAAAGATCCGCTCAACTCAGGCGTTCATCTCCAGTGGAAACTAGAGGTGGACGCTTTCTTAGCATCTGCCTGAATACAGAAGAATATCAGGAGGCTTAAAGCTATGTATGAAATCAAAGAAAACAGACGCAGATTGAAGGATGGCACAGAAATCTCTACCTACACCCGTGATGTTGTGAGCTGTAACATTCTCGAAGTGGAAGCTGGTACCACAGGCTATAGAGGTGGTGACACTGGCCACGGCGGGCGCACCTATTTTCGCATCAAGGATGCAGCCTGCACCGATATGGATATCCATGTTATAAGAGATCGCTTTGGTGATGCAGAAGGCTTCGAGGTCATGCTGGGCGGTGATTGTGAGCTTGAAACCATGATCCGAGCGCTCAAATTCATCACAAAGGTTCTGGAGGAAGAAGCTCAGGAGGTGTACGACTGATGTTTACCATTTACAGTGCGGACGTTACCGGCAATCCCGGTAACTGCTCCTACCCTCATAAACACATCATCCTGGATGAAGATAGCCTGAAGGCCGCCGTCAGTCATGACTATGTGTGCGCAGAATATAAGAACAGCTATCGTAATGGCGACAACTTCATCGGCAGTGACTGTCTTCCAGTTGACTGTGATAATGATCATTCCGAGAATCCGGAAGACTGGATCACTCCAGAAGATGTCTTGCAGGCCTTTCCAGGTGTGACCTTCGCAGTCCATTACAGCCGTTTCAATAACAGAGTAAAAAACGGCAAGGCAGCAAGGCCTAAGTTTCACGTTCTCTTTCCGATTGATTATGTGACAGACGCTGCCTTTTACAGCAACATGAAAAAGCTGGTCAATTCCATCTTTCACTATTTCGATACGAAGGCCCTGGATGCTGCCCGCTTCTTCTTTGGCACTGTTGCTGCAGATGTTGCTTTATATCCGGGACGCATGAATCTGACGGAATACCTCAATGAGGATATTTTCGATGAGGATATGCCGGAAGGTCAATATGATGGCGCAACGATTCCCGAAGGCAGCCGTAATGCAACCATGTCTCGTTTCGCTGGAAAGGTCATCAAGAAATATGGCGACGGTGACACGGCCTATCAGGCATTTCTGGAAGAAGCAGATAAATGTGATCCGCCTCTGGATGCTGCTGAGCTTGCTACTATCTGGCACAGTGCCCAGCGCTTCTATGCTCGTGTCCAGCAGCAGGAGGGCTATGTTGCACCGAAGCTCTACAACGATCCTTCCTGTTATAAACCGGAGGATTACTCCGATGTGGGACAGGCTGAGGTGTTAGCAAAATACTTCTCAAACGAGCTTCGCTATTCTCCCGCCACTCACTTCATTCGCTACTCCGATCACTACTGGCAGGAATCAGAGCCAGGTGCTCAGGCCGTGGCTCACGAACTTACCCGCAGACAGCTAAAGGAAGCAAACCGAGATCTCATGGAAGCACTGGATAAAATGAAGAATTGCGGTGCACAGAACATTCTTGATAGCGCATCAAAGTCAAAAGCAGAACAGCTTATGAACGATCAACAGCTGGAGGTCTATCGTGAACTCTTAGCAGCCAAGGCTTATCAGGCATTTGCCATTAAGCGCCGTGATTCTAAGAATGTGACTTCTACTTTGAAGGAATCCCATCCGATGCTGGAGATTTCACCTCGTGACCTGGACGCAGACTGCTTTGCGCTCTGTACCCCGGAGACAACCTTTGATCTTCGTCAGGGTATGGCCGGAGCCAGGGAGCATTCGCCGGAGGACTTTATCACTAAGATTACCAGCGTTTCACCAAACCAGAAAGGCATGCAGATTTGGCTGGACAGCTTGAATCTCATCTTCCAGCACAATCAGGAGCTCATCGATTACGTCCAGATGATCTGCGGCCTTTCTGCCATCGGCAAGGTTTATGTAGAAGCTCTGATCATCGCCTATGGTGATGGTCGCAATGGTAAATCCACCTTCTGGAATGCCATCTCCCGCGTGCTGGGCCTCTACTCCGGAAACATTTCTGCGGATACCCTGACCGTAGGCTGTCGCAGAAACATCAAACCGGAAATGGCCGAGGTCAAGGGTAAGCGACTTCTCATTGCTGCCGAGATGCAGGAAGGTGCAAGGCTTAATGACTCTACCGTCAAGCAGCTCTGCTCTACCGATGATGTCTTTGCAGAGAAGAAATATAAGGATCCATTTTCCTTCAAGCCCTGCCACACGCTGGTGCTGTATACCAACCACCTGCCTCGCGTCAGTGCATCCGATGATGGTATCTGGAGGCGACTCATCGTTATTCCTTTTAATGCCAAGATCACAGGCAGCAGCGACATCAAGAATTACAGTGAGTATCTCTATGACAATGCTGGCGGCGCGATCCTCTCCTGGATCATCGAAGGTAGCAAGAAAGTTATCGATGCTGACTACCACATCCCGGTTCCGGCCTGCGTGCAGAATGCCATCGATGATTACCGTAGCCAGAATGACTGGTTCGGACATTTCTTAGAGGATAAGTGCATCATAGGTGATGAGTATAAAGAAAACTCCTCTAGCCTATATCAGGCCTACCGCAATCACTGCATCGATTGCAATGAGTATGTACGCTCCACAGCGGACTTCTACTTTGCTATGGAAAATGCCGGATACGAGCGTGTCACCTTGAGCCGAAAGCGCTATTTTAAAGGACTTCGCCTGCGTACTGAGGACGATTTTGATGAGGAATTTTTAGACTGATCGAACCGAATGACAAGATGTATCAATGTCTCTGTATAGACTTTTCTATAGGCTATAAAAAATCATATATAGAAAAGTTATGTAAATACCATTGATACACCTTGCACATCAGAAAAATAACCACTGATTGGAGAATGACAATGTTAGAAAAACAGATAGAAAACAAGTTAACCCGGATGGTAAAGCAGCATAAAGGCATCGCTGTAAAATTCGTGTCTCCGAGCTTTGCAGGAATGCCCGATCGCCTCGTCTTATTACCTGATGGGATCATCGCCTTCGTAGAGCTGAAGGCTCCTGGCAAAAAGCCTCGCCCGCTTCAAATAGCAAGGCACAGGCTGCTACGTTCACTTGGCTTTCAGGTCTATGTGATTGATGGTGTGGAACAGATTGGAGGGATGCTTCATGAACTTCTCACCCCATAATTATCAGGCCTATGCCATCAACTATATCGAAACGCATCCTATCGCTGCAGTTCTCCTTGATATGGGTCTTGGCAAGACGGTCATTTCCCTGACTGCCATCGCAGACCTGCTGTTTGACAGCTTCGAGGCACACCGCATCCTAGTGGTCGCGCCTTTAAGGGTGGCCCGTGATACCTGGCCTGCGGAAATTGCAAAATGGGAGCACCTGCAGCATCTGACCTACGCTGTCTGCGTGGGGACACCGAAGGAACGATGCGCTGCACTTTTAACCGGAGCCGACATCACTATCATTAACCGTGAGAACCTTGGCTGGCTGATAGATTTCAGTGGCTTTGTTTTTGATTACGATATGGTCGTCATTGATGAGCTCTCTTCCTTCAAGAATCACAAGTCAAAGCGATTTCAATCTCTGATGAAGGTCAGACCTAAGGTAAAACGAATCATCGGTCTTACCGGCACACCTTCCTCCAATGGTCTTATGGATCTCTGGGCCGAATTCAAGCTTCTGGATTTTGGAGAGCGTTTAGGACGCTTCATCACCCACTACCGTAACAACTACTTTATTCCGGACAAACGTAATGGTGAAATCATCTACTCCTACAAGCCCATGCCTTATGCGGAGGATGCCATCTACCGGAAAATATCGGATATTACGATTTCCATGAAATCCACTGATCACCTGCAGATGCCGGAGCTGATTACATCGCAATACGAAGTGCAGCTATCCGAGGAGGAAGAAAAACGCTACGAGGAACTGAAGGCAGACTTTATATTGGAGCTCCCGGAAGGAGAAATCACGGCTGCTAATGCGGCTTCTCTCACCGGTAAACTCTCCCAGCTGGCCAACGGTGCCATTTATGATGATGACGGCAATATCATCGAGTTCCATGATCGGAAGATGGATGCCTTAGAGGATCTTATCGAAGCCGCCAATGGCAAACCACTCCTGGTAGCTTACTGGTTCAAGCACGACCTGCAGCGAATCAAGAAGCGCTTTGATGTCCGGGAGATAAAATCCAGTAAGGATATCACTGATTGGAACAATGGCGATATTCCTGTTGCTGTCATCCATCCTGCCTCTGCAGGTCACGGACTGAATCTTCAGGCTGGTGGATCAACACTTATCTGGTTCGGGCTGACCTGGTCTTTGGAGTTATATCAGCAGACCAACGCTCGTCTCTGGCGGCAAGGCCAGACCTCCGGCACTGTCGTCATTGAGCACATCATTACCAAGGGCACCATTGATGAACGTATCTTAAAGGCGCTGTCCCTGAAGGAAGTCACACAAAACGCATTAATTGATGCGGTAAAAGCAAATCTATGACAATCTACGACAACATAGGTCAATCCGAGGGAATTTCATTATTCGGAGGTACGCTATGAATGCAAAAGAATATTTATCCCAGGCCCGTAACCTGGATCAGCGCATTATCACAAAAACCCAGATGATTGATTCCTTAAATGATCTGGCTACCCGCTGCACCGCTACTTATTCGGATATGCCTAAAAGCCCAAACCGTGGTAACTCCCGTCTGGAGGAATGTGTCATGAAGATCATCGACCTGGAGGAACAGATTACAGAAGATATGGAAAAGCTGGTGAATTTGAAGAAAGAAATCACTCATGCAATCCAGTCCGTTTCCAATCCTGAATATCAGGATCTTCTGGCAAAGCGCTACATCTGCTGTGAATCCTGGGAAAAGATCGCCGTGGATATGAACTACGAGCTTCGCTACATTCACAAGCTCCACAGCCGTGTGCTGCAGGAAATAAAAATTCCTGAGCCAACCGAAGATGGGCACGAAAAGACATAGAATGACACCATCAACTTCTGATAGTATTAGACTAGCAAAAAAGATAATCACAGAAGCCTTGTAGGATCTACTTCCTGCAGGGCTTTTCTTATGCCGCAAGGAGGTGAAACTGATGCCGAGAAAACCGAAGCGTCCCTGTTCTTATCCAGGCTGTCCTAATCTCACGGACGGTCGCTTCTGTGAGGAGCATGCCAAGGAGGAAGCCAGACGCTACGAACATTATGATAGAGATCCCGCCACCAAGCGTCGCTACGGTCGTGCCTGGAAGCGAATCCGTGACAGCTATGCCGCTGCTCATCCGCTTTGTGAAGAGTGCCTTGCGAAGGGTGTTTATACACCAACCGAGGAGATTCATCACATGCTTCCGCTATCTCAGGGCGGAACTCATGACCGTGAGAACCTGAAAGCCCTGTGCAAGGCCTGCCATGCACGCATTCATGCAGAACGCGGTGACCGCTGGCACAACACATAAAGCGGATGCATTTTCTTTGTGCATCCGCTCCCCCCAGGGGCGGTCTGAATCTCTACGGCGCAGCTGCCGTGGAACGGGCGTGGGGTCTCACGCACAAAAACGCGTTTTCAAACGGGGGAATAGGCCCCGAACAAGGAGGTGAAGCATTTTGGCTAAGGACGGAACCAACCGTGGCGGCGCTCGTATCGGTGCCGGAGCCAAGAAAAAGCCCTTAGCTGACAAAATCACTGAGGGGAATCCGGGCAAGCGAAAGCTGACTGTCATCGAGTTTGAAGATCAAGCTGCGGATTTAGAAGGTCAGCAAATGCCCAAGCCATCCAAGCTCTTATCTGCCACACAGAAAGACGGTAAACCACTTGTGGCTGAAGAAGTATATAAGGCAACCTGGGAATGGCTGGCAGAGCGCAGGTGTGCATCGCTTGTTTCTCCCCAGCTTCTGGAACGCTATGCCATGAGTGTTGCCAGGTGGATTCAGTGTGAGGAAGCAATCACAGATTACGGGTTCCTCGCCAAGCACCCTACAACGGGAAACGCCATGCAATCTCCCTACGTAGCTATGAGCCAAAATTTTATGAGCCAGACAAATCGGCTCTGGATGGAAATCTATCAAATCGTAAAAGAAAATTGTGCGACGGAGTACAAGGGTGAAACGCCTATGGATGATGCGATGGAACGCCTGCTCCGTGCAAGGAAAGGAAACTGATATGGACTATCGTGAATTTATGAATCTACTGAAAAGCTATCGCCAGCAGCTGAGCTTTCAGCAGTTCAGCACACTTCGTGGTCAAGCTAAGGCCGGTGATATTGATGCCGCCTACAAGGGCCTACAGAAATTACTCAGGAGGAATGCACCATGCTAATTGAAAAGAAAAATGTCGCTGAGCTACTTCCTGCTGATTACAATCCCCGTAAGGATTTAAGGCCCGGCGATCCGGAATATGAAAAACTGAAACGCTCGATCGAGCAGTTCGGATATGTGGAACCCGTCATCTGGAATGCCACTACTGGTCGCGTGGTTGGCGGGCATCAACGCTTAAAGGTTCTCCAGGATATGGGCATGACGGAAGTTGACTGCGTCGTTGTAGAGCTTGATGAGGAACACGAAAAGGCACTGAATGTTGCGCTCAATAAAATCAGCGGCGAATGGGACAACGACAAATTGGCGCTGTTAATCGCAGACCTGCAAGGTGCTGACTTCGACGTCTCTCTCACTGGTTTTGAGCCCGCCGAGCTGGACGACCTTTTTAAAGAGGATGTGAAGGATGGCATCAAGGAAGATGATTTTGATGTCGATGCCGAGCTTGCAAAACCTACCATAACTAAGTCCGGTGACCTCTGGTGCCTTGGTCCGCACAGACTTCTCTGCGGCGACAGCACAAAGCCTGAAAGCTATGAGCTTTTGATGGCTGGCAAGAAGGCAAACCTGGTGGTCACGGATCCACCTTACAATGTGAACTATGAAGGCTCCGCTGGTAAGATCCAGAATGACAACATGGATAATGACTCCTTCTATCAGTTCTTGCTGGACGCCTTCACCAATATGGAAGCAGTCATGGCCGATGACGCATCCATCTATGTGTTTCATGCTGATACAGAAGGCCTGAATTTTAGAAAAGCATTCTCTGATGCAGGCTTCTATCTTTCCGGCTGTTGCATCTGGAAGAAGCCCTCCCTGGTGCTGAGTCGCTCACCATATCAATGGCAGCATGAGCCTTGCCTCTTTGGCTGGAAGAAAAATAGTAAGCATCAATGGTACTCCGGTCGCAAGGAAACCACGATCTGGGAATTTGAAAAGCCTAAGAAAAATGCTGATCACCCAACCATGAAGCCGGTAGCATTGATTGCCTACCCGATCATGAATTCAAGTCTTACAAACTGCATCGTGCTTGATCCCTTCGGAGGCTCCGGCAGCACGCTGATCGCCTGCGAACAGACCGGCCGCATCTGCCACACAATTGAATTAGATGAGAAATATGCAGACGTCATCGTGAAGCGCTACATCGAGCAGGTAGGTACTTCCGATGGCGTTTCTGTTATCCGTGATGGTCTGACTTACCAATACGATGAAGTCGCTATCTCCGAAGAATCCATGCAGGCATAATACACACGAGTTGCTGCTATTTTCCGGCGGATCTTTGGTACATATATTCGCTCTGAATCGCTTGATAATATGTGCCTTCAGAGCGATATATGTACTACCAAAACAAAGGAGGATTCCACTATGGAGATCAGATTTAACGTTACAGGAAGCGCCAGAAAAGAGCTGGTAGGTATTATTTCACAGGTAACCGGATGCAAGCAAGTTTATAAGGGAATGCCAAGCGCCGCCTACGAGGTTGCAGACATTACCATCAGCAAGGATGGCACCGTAAGCTACGACGAGCGAACAGAGGAAAGCACCATCAAGGCAATCCTTGAACAGACTGCCGTTGCAGGCTTTGCCGCAGAGTTAGATGAGGCACCGGCCACTGAGATACCAGAAGCACCCGCCACAGCAGAAGCAGACATTTCAGCGGCTGCAAAGGACACCGGCCTGGTGATTTCCTTCCCGGCTGACACGGTTAACCTGGAAAATCTGCGAAAGCTTCTGGAGAGCAAGTCAGACCTCATCAAGAAAGCCCTGGAGGTTGAAGCCTTCCCGATTGAGGAGCACGACGATCAGGTCAGCTTCCCTTGGTGGCCTAGCATGCCAGACTTCGATGCCATCACCGCCTACACTGCATTCCTTTCTGCCCTTTGCAAGATGAGTAAGGAACAGAAGCGTATCACAGCAAAGGCAAAGCCGATAGATAACGAAAAATACGCCTTTCGCTGCTTTCTTCTCCGCCTCGGCTTCATCGGAGACAAGTACAAGCAAAGCCGCAGGATCCTCTGCCGATACCTTTGCGGCAACAGCTCCTACGCAGGAGGTGAAGGCCATGTTATTCGCTAACAGAGCGCAGGTTGAACGCCTGCGCCTCCGCTATTCTGCCGGAACCAGAGTGGAGCTTGTAGAGATGGACGATGCTCAGGCACCGCCCATCGGCACCCAGGGAACGGTAACCGGTGTGGATGATACCGGAAGCATCATGGTAGCTTGGGATAACGACTCCGGGCTCAATGTAATCTATGGTGTAGACCGAGTGAAAAAGCTGTAATGTACACAGTTTTCTCCTCCATATAGCAGCCGATCTTTGGTACATATATTGTCCGTAATCAGCTTGCTATTATGTGCTTTCAGAGTGATATATGTACTACCAAAAGAAAACAAGGAGGCACACACCATGATGAACATTTTTGAAGAAGTTTACAGAGGAATCCAGGAAGCAAAGAAGGCTTACGCCGCAGCAGCTAGCACGGCTGAGCAGGATGCAGCAAGAGCCATTTACAAGCAGGCAACCGCAAAGCTTGATGGCTTAAGCAACACAGAGCAGCGCATCTGGAACGCGTATGAAACCGCCAAGGACTGCGGCAACGAGTACATCGACCTGAACGACACCATCCGCGATGACGCAGTCGAAGGCCTGGTAGCCTGCATGAAGAAATATGGCATTGAAGCCTTCACCTTCTCTTCCACCTGGAGCAGCGCAGTTGAAACCGCATGGCTTTTCCAGAAAGCCGGATGCACCTTGTCGGGCCTGATTGAGATCAACAGCCAGCACAAAGCCTTCATGAGCGATGAATATGAAAAGGCACACGGATACCTTTTCAAGCTGAACTAAGGAGGGCAAAACCATGTGGGCAGAAGGAAGCATCAAGATTGAAAACAGCATTTTTCATTACTGGGTGAAGCATTATGAAGAGCCGAGCGAGGACTACGGCATTGACGGCGGTAGGATTTCAAAGCTCATGCTGAAGAGAAACGGTGAGATCGCCTACAACTACGACAGAGGCCCGGACATCGAGCCGGTCGACGAAGAAACCGAAATGGCACTTGCCATTCTGATGAAGGAATACAACTAAGAACATTCCCGAAGGACCACCCTCAAGGGTGTGTTCCTCGTTATACGATATTTATTGATGATGGTCGTGCCAATACGGTAACGACTTATTTTTATGCCCGGAGGTGAAGCATGTGCGTAAATTAAAGAAATATAAACCGACCAAATTCAAAGCAAAGGACTCTCATTATGATGTAGATGCTGCGGATTATGCTGTGAGCTTTATCGAATGCCTTTGCCACACCAAGGGCACCTGGGCCGGTAAGCCCTTCGAGCTGATTGACTGGCAGGAACAGATCATCCGTGATCTCTTCGGCACACTGAAACCAAATGGATATCGCCAGTTCAATACCGCCTATGTGGAAATTCCTAAAAAGATGGGAAAATCTGAGCTTGCAGCTGCCGTGGCCCTGCTTCTTACCTGCGGTGATGGTGAGGAGCGCGCTGAGGTTTACGGCTGTGCCGCTGACCGTCAGCAGGCAACCATTGTTTTTGATGTTGCCGCAGATATGGTACGTATGTGTCCGGCGCTCAACAAGCGTGTGAAGATTCTTGCATCTCAGAAGCGTATCATCTACACACCAACCAACAACTTCTATCAAGTATTATCTGCAGAAGCCTACTCCAAACACGGATTTAACATCCACGGTGTTGTCTTTGATGAGCTCCACACTCAGCCCAACCGAAAGCTCTTTGATGTTATGACCAAGGGCTCCGGAGATGCCAGAATGCAGCCACTGTATTTTCTCATCACCACTGCTGGGACAGACACCAACAGCATCTGTTATGAAACCCATCAGAAAGCCAAGGACATCCTGGAAGGCAGAAAGATTGATCCTACCTTCTATCCGGTGATTTATGGTGCGGACGATTCTGATGATTGGACGGATCCGAAGGTCTGGAAGAAAGCAAATCCCTCTCTTGGCATTACAGTCGGCATTGATAAGGTGAAGGCCGCCTGTGAGTCAGCCAAGCAAAATCCTGGAGAAGAGAACTCCTTCCGGCAGCTTCGGTTAAATCAATGGGTGAAGCAGGCGGTCCGCTGGATGCCGATGGAGAAATGGGATGCCTGCTCCTTTGCAGTTAATCCAGACGAGCTGGAAGGACGTGTCTGCTATGGCGGGCTGGACCTCTCTTCCACTACGGATATCACAGCCTTTGTGCTGGTATTTCCGCCCCAGGATGAGGATGACAAATACGCCATTCTCCCATACTTCTGGGTACCAGAGGATACGCTGGAGCTACGAGTTCGTCGTGATCACGTGCCATACGATGTCTGGGAGAGACAGGGCTTCCTGCAAACCACAGAGGGTAACGTCGTTCACTACGGCTACATCGAAAAATTCATCGAGCGCCTGGGTGAAAAATACAACATCCGTGAGATTGCCTTCGACCGCTGGGGAGCCGTCCAAATGGTACAAAACCTTGAGGGTATGGGATTTACGGTGGTTCCCTTCGGCCAGGGCTTTAAGGATATGAGTCCTCCTACCAAGGAGCTCATGAAGCTAACCCTGGAGGAACGTCTGGCGCATGGCGGTCATCCAGTGCTTCGCTGGATGATGGATAACATCTATATACGTACAGACCCGGCCGGGAATATTAAGGCCGACAAAGAAAAATCTACAGAAAAGATTGATGGTGCGATTGCTACCATCATGGGACTGGACCGCGCAATTCGCTGCGGCAATGACACCGGTGCTTCTGTCTACGATGACAGAGGCATTTTGTTTATCTGAGGAAAATGATGATCACTCTACTATTGCTTGGGCTGATTGTGCTGCGTGAAGGCATCAATCAGGGAATTGGAGGTTTTGATGAATATACTTAGTGGACTTTTTAAATCCCGCGATAAGCCGACAAACAACCTAAACGGCTCCGGCTATCGCTTTTTCTTTGGTGGTACCACCTCCGGCAAGGCCGTTAACGAGCGATCTGCCATGCAGATGACTGCTGTATATGCCTGCGTAAGAATTCTATCGGAATCCATCGCATGCTTGCCGGTACATCTTTATCAATATAAGGAATCCGGCAGCAAGGAAAAGGCCCTCTCTCATCCACTGTATAAGATCCTGCATGATGAGCCAAACCCGGAAATGACATCCTTTGTTTTTCGAGAAACGCTGATGACACACCTGCTACTGTATGGCAATGCCTATGCGCAGATTATTCGCAACGGTAAAGGTCAGGTCATCGGGCTCTATCCGCTGATGCCTAACCGCATGACTGTGGATCGTGATGAGCACGGGCACCTCTACTATCAATATCAGATGCAGGAGTCGGATGCCCAAACCATGAAAGCTGGAACGGTGACGCTCAGGCCATCCGATGTACTTCATGTACCAGGCCTCGGCTTTGATGGACTGGTTGGTTACTCGCCGATTGCCATGGCTAAAAATGCCATCGGCCTTTCCATCGCCACAGAGGAATACGGTGCTAAGTTTTTCGCAAATGGAGCCACTCCCGGAGGTCTGCTGGAATTTCCTGGCACCGTCAAGAATCCAGATGCCATCCGCGAAAGCTGGAACAAGGGCTTCTCCGGCAGCAATTCTCATAAGATTGCAATTTTAGAGGAAGGCATGCACTACACGCCAATCTCTATCAGCCCAAATGAAGCTCAGTTTCTTGAAACACGTAAATTTCAAATTGATGAAATCGCTCGAATCTTCAGAGTTCCTCCTCATATGGTAGGAGACCTGGAGAAGTCGAGCTTTTCTAATATTGAGCAGCAATCGCTGGAATATGTGAAGTATACCCTGGAGCCCTGGATTGTGCGATGGGAACAGGCGCTAAACCGTGCCCTTCTATCAGATTCCGAGAAGACTGCTTATTTTGTCAAGTTCAATGTAGATGGCCTGCTTCGTGGCGATTATCAAAGTCGCATGAACGGCTACGCTACAGCCCGTCAAAATGGCTGGATGTCTGCAAATGATATCCGTGAGCTTGAAAACCTGGATCGCATCCCAGCGGAGCTTGGTGGTGACTTATATCTCATCAACGGCAACATGACCAAGCTCGAAGATGCAGGAATATTTGCAGCCTCTTCTGCTGCTGGAAAGGAGGACGATTCCAATGAAGAAATTCTGGAACTGGAAAAATCAAACACAGATGAATCAGGAGACACAGGAAGCAGTAACAACAAGGACCCTGTTCCTGAACGGAACCATCGCCGAGGAAAGTTGGTTTGATGACGATATCACACCGGCCCTTTTTAAGGAGGAGCTCTTAAGTGGCTCTGGCGATATTACTGTCTGGATCAATTCACCCGGTGGTGACTGTGTGGCTGCTGCCCAGATCTACAACATGCTGATGGATTATAAGGGCAACGTTACCGTCAAGATTGATGGTATTGCCGCTTCTGCTGCATCGGTCATTGCGATGGCCGGTACCAAGGTAATGGTGTCTCCGGTATCTATGCTAATGATCCATAACCCGGCCACGATGGCCTTCGGTGATTCAGCAGAGATGCAAAAGGCCATCGCCATGCTGGAGGAAGTCAAGGAATCCATCATCAATGCCTATGAGATTAAGACCGGTCTGAGTCGAGCAAAGATCTCTCATCTGATGGATGCCGAAACCTGGATGAATGCCAATATGGCCATTGAGCTTGGCTTTGCAGATGAAATTATAAAGCGCGATACACAGGATGAAGCTGACATTGCACAGCCCGCTGCTTCTGCTTCCTTCTCTCGCGCAGCTGTCACCAATTCGCTCATCGAGAAGCTGGCAGCCAAATGTCATATCCCGGCTAAGCCTGCTGAACCTGCTATTTCGGAGCGCTCTGTTGACAGCCTTATGGAGCGCTTAAATCTTATCAAACAACACATTTAATGGAGGTAATACTACTATGACGATTAATGAACTTCGCGAAAAGCGTAACAACGCATGGAATGCTGCTAAGGCATTTCTGGATTCTCATCGTACCGAGAAGGGTACCCTCACTGCTGAGGACGATGCAACCTATACCAGGATGGAACAGGATATCGCAGACCTTGGCAAGGAAATCGCTCGTCTGGAGCGCCAGGAGGCACTGGATGCCGAGCTTTCTAAGCCGGTAAATACTCCACTTACTTCTAAGCCTTCCTCTACCGCTTCTTCTGACACAAAGACTGGACGTGCATCCGATGCCTATAAGGCTGGAATGCTCACTGCCCTTCGTTCTAACTTCAAGCAGATCTCGAACGTACTGCAGGAAGGTGTGGACGCAGATGGTGGTTATCTGGTACCGGATGAGTACGACCATCGCCTGGTTGATGTCCTTACTGAGGAGAACATCATGCGTAAGCTTGGTCACAAGATTACTACATCCGGTGAGCACAAGATCAACATTGCTGCAACAAAGCCTGCTGCCGCTTGGATCGAGGAGGGTGGCGCACTTAGCTTCGGTGATGCAACCTTCGACCAGATTTTGCTGGATGCCCATAAGCTGCATGTTGCCATCAAGGTAACCGAGGAGCTTCTTTATGATAATGCCTTCAACCTGGAGAGCTATATCATCGACATGTTCGGCAAGGCCCTTGCTAATGCCGAGGAGGATGCCTTCTTGAACGGTTCCGGTGCGGGACAGCCTCTGGGCCTTTTTGCCGCAACCGGTGGTGGCACTGCAGCCATTTCCACTGCTTCTCTTACTGCTGATGACGTAATTAAGCTTGTGTATGCACTGAAGCGTCCTTACCGTAAGAACGCAAAGTTTATCATGAACGATCAGACCATCGCTTCCATCCGCCAGCTCAAGGACAACAATGGCGCCTATATGTGGCAGCCTTCTCTTGTGGCAGGTGAGCCGGATAAGCTCCTGGGCTATGATGTCTACACTTCTCCGTTCTGCCCTGCTGGAAAGATTGCCTTTGGTGATTACAGCTACTACAACATCGGAGATCGCGGTACTCGTTCTTTCAAGCAGCTCACAGAGCTCTTTGCTGGAAATGGCATGATCGGCTACGTTGCCAAGGAACGTGTAGATGGTAAGCTCATCCTTCCGGAGGCGGTACAGATTCTTACCATCACCGGTAGTGCAAAAGCAGCCAAGGCCTAAGGTAGTCTGAATGAACGGTGGCGCCATTTGCGAAGAATGGCGCTGCCTTTACTATATCCTTAAGAATGGAGGCGATGAGAAATGCTCATTACACTGGAAGAAATGAAGAACTATCTGCGAGTGGATTTCGATGATGACGACGCTCTCATCGAAACTCTGATCACTGCTGCAACAAGGATCTGCATGGACATCCTTCGCACAGAGAACCTTGACGAGCTGTCTGCTTGTGAAAATGCCAGGGCTGCCATTTTTTATACCGCTGCATACCTGTACGAGCACCGAGAGGAAGCAGACCATCACGCACTGACGCTTACACTGCGTTCTCTGCTATTCGGTGCCAGAAAGGAGGTCTTCTGATGAACATTGAACTTTTAAATGTCCGCATATTCATTACCAAGAATGAAGTAACTGTGGATGCCATCGGAAACCATAAAGCAAGCTGGGCACCCTACTACAGCTGCTATGCAACGGTAAGTGCTGAGGCAGGCAAGGAAGATACGGATGCTGGAATGATTGTAGACAATACGAAGGTCGATTTTACTATCCGGTGGTGCAAGAAGGCTGCCGCCTTAGATTCCACGCATTATCGTGTGGAGTTTAACGATACGCTTTATGACATCACAGCCATCGACCACATGAATTACAAGAAAAAATGCATCAAACTATCCTGTCAGAAAGTGAGGCACTAACGATGGCAACCAATCGGGTAAGCATTGGCCAGATGGCAGATGTGATTATGGATGGGCTTGAGGAATATGCCAACCTTGCAACGAATGATCTAAAAGCATCGGTCCGCAAGGCTGGTAAAACCGTCAAGGATGAGATTGCTGCAACTGCTCCCAAGGACACCGGGAAATACGCAAAGAGCTGGGCTGTGAAAACGCAAAAGGAAACCTCCAATTCTCTGGAGCTTGTGGTTCATTCTAAAAACCGCTATCAACTGGCCCACCTTCTGGAATTTGGTCATGCAAAGCGAGGTGGTGGCCGTGTCGCCGCAAGGCCCCATATCGCACCAGCGGAAGAAAAGGCGATTGATACACTGGAGCGTGAAATTGAAAAGGCCCTGAAAGGATAACGCATGGAGAAGTTAATCGAACTCATGAATAAAGTAGGACTTCCCTTTGCCTACGACCACTTTACAGAGGGAGAAAGCCCGGATCCACCGTTTATTTGTTATCTTACACCGAACAGTGACAACTTCGCGGCAGACGGACAGGTCTACTATAAGATCAATGAAATTCATATCGAACTGTATACCGACTACAAGGACTTGTCGGCAGAACAGCGTATAGAAGCCGTGCTCGATCAGCATGGCATTTTTTATGAAAAATCCGAGACTTGGATCGAATCGGAGAAGCTTTACGAAGTCCTGTATTCATTTGAAATGGAGGTAAATTAACGATGGCTGAAAAAGCAAATAAGGTGAAATTCAACCTGAAGAATACACACTATTCTCTCCTTACCATTAGTGAGAACGGCACACCCACCTTCGGAACGCCGGTTCCGATGCCGGGCTCCGTATCAATCTCACTAGATGCAAATGGTGAGCCGGAAAACTTTTACGCGGATGGTGGCGTGTATTACGTGATCAATAATAACTGTGGCTATGACGGAGATTTGGAGCTTGCATTGATCCCAGAGTCCTTCCGCACGGACGTACTGAAGGAAACATTAGATTCCAAGGGAGTGCTGATTGAAAACTCCGAGGTGGAGCTTGCAGCATTTGCGCTCCTGTTCGAGTTTGATGGTGATCAGAAGCACATCCGTCATGTGCTATATAACTGCTCCGCTTCTCGTCCCGGCATCGAAGGAAAGACGAATGAGGATTCCAAGGAAGTACAGACGGAGAAGCTGTCTCTGAAGGCGGTGCCACTTGCTAATGGTATGGTGAAAGCAAAGACCGGAAATACCACGGATGCTACCACCTATGCTGATTGGTACAAGGCGGTATATGTGCCTGCGGCAGAGAACGATGCAGCAACGCAGTCTGCAGCAAAGCCTGCAAAGTCAGTAAAGGAGTGATTCTATGGGCATGACAAAGATGATTGAGATTGACGGAAAGCAGGTGCCCTTTAAGGCATCTGCCGCCATTCCGCGTATTTACCGTATCAAGTTCCACCGAGATATCTATAAGGATCTCGATGCGCTCGGAAAGGCAGTCGGAAACGGTGATGAAGGTTCCTCTCACCTCGATATGTTCTCTCTTGAGATGTTTGAGAACATCGCCTACATCATGGCAAAGCACGCAGATCCCACCATCCCGGACAGCCCGGAGGAGTGGCTTGATGAATTCGGCACCTTCTCCATCTACCAGGTGCTTCCGAAAATTATCGAGCTGTGGGGCTTAAATGTCCAGACGGATGTGGAGTCTAAAAAAAACTTCACGCAACTGACCGTCCGATGACCACACCATTGTTTCTGCTTCGCTGCGTACAGCTCGGCATCTCCATCCGAGACCTGGATTTACTCACAATCGGAATGGTGAACGATATGTACGCAGAGAGTAGCAATGATGAGTACAAAGGCTATGCGCAGATCGCTACGCAGAGGGATTTCGATTTATTTTAACCACAACTTTTGAAAAAGGAGGTACAGCCGATGGCGGCAAGTAGAATCAAGGGTATCACTGTCGAGATCGGCGGCGATACCACCAAACTACAGACAGCCTTAAAAGGTGTCAATTCAGAAATCAAAAATACGCAGAGTCAGCTCAAGGATGTCGAGAAGCTCCTGAAACTGGATCCAGGCAATACCGAGCTACTTGCCCAGAAGCAGAAGCTCCTTTCTAGTGCGGTCAGTGAGACGAAGGAAAAGCTCGCTACTCTTAAGACTGCTGCAGAGCAAGCAAATCAGGCGCTTGCAAATGGGGATATTTCCAAAGAGCAGTATGATGCCCTTCAGCGTGAGATCATCGAAACAGAAGAAGATCTCAAAAAGCTGGAGACACAGGCAAATCAGTCTGCCACTGCTGTGCAGAAGATTGCTACTGCTGGTGAAAGCCTGAAATCCGCAGGTGATAAGGTTTCCTCCGCCGGTGAAAAGCTCCTTCCTGCCTCTGCTGCAGTTACAGCTCTTGGCGTTGCTGCTGTAAAAACAGCATCCGATTTCGATTCTTCTATGAGCCAGGTAGCCGCCGTATCTGGTGCAACCGGAGAGGACTTCGATAAGCTCCGTGCAAAGGCTCGTGAGATGGGTGCGAAAACCAAGTTCTCAGCATCTGAAGCTGCGGATGCCATGAACTACATGGCGATGGCCGGATGGAAAACCTCCGACATGCTGGATGGTATCGAAGGCATCATGAACCTTGCTGCGGCATCTGGTGAGGACCTTGCCACTACATCGGATATCGTAACCGATGCACTGACTGCATTTGGTCTGACTGCCAAAGACTCCGGGCATTTCGCGGACATCCTTGCAGCGGCAAGCTCCAATGCAAATACGAATGTGTCCATGATGGGTGAAACCTTCAAATACTGTGCTCCGATTGCAGGTGCACTTGGCTTTTCTGCAGAGGATACCGCAGAAGCCATCGGTCTTATGGCAAATGCTGGCATCAAATCTTCACAGGCCGGTACCTCTCTTCGCACTATCATGAATAACCTTACCGGAGAGGTGAAGATATCCGGTAAATCCATCGGGGATGTGACGATTGCAACCACCAATGCCGATGGATCGATGCGAAGTCTCACGGCAATCCTTGCAGACTGCCGGTCCGCCTTCGGGCAGCTCTCCGATTCCGAGAAGGCCTCCAATGCAGAAGCGCTGGTCGGAAAGAATGCGATGTCCGGCTTCCTTGCGCTCATGAACTCCGCACCTGGAGACATTTCAAAGCTCGAAAGCGCAATCAAGAACTGTGATGGCACATCTGAGAAGATGGCAGAAACCATGCAGGACAACTTAAGTGGTCAGCTTACGATTCTAAAATCTCAGCTTCAGGAGCTCGCCATTTCCTTTGCAGATCTCATGATGCCTGCAATCCGTTCTCTGGTATCGGCTTTGCAGGGCCTGGTGGACTTTCTCAATAAGCTGCCGGAGCCAGTAAAGCAGATTATCCTCGTGGTAGCACTTCTGGTCGCTGCTCTTGGTCCTGTACTTATCTTTGTTGGAAAAATCATGAGTGCAGTCGGCTCTATCATGACGATGGCACCGAAGATTGCAGGTGCCGTGAATACGGTCACGGGAGCCATCAAGGGCATCGGTGCAGCGACCTCCGGAATTAGCGCTGTGCTGAAGGTATTCTCCGGCATTGGTCTTGTGATCGGTGGTGCTATCACCGCTGTGAAAAACTTCATCGATATGTTCCAGAACGGATTCTCCGTAGTAAAGGATATCCTGATGGGCGTTGGCATTGCCCTTGCTGCTGTTGGAGCGGTCATTCTTGGTGCTCCGGCACTGGTTGCAGGCGTGGTAGCCGCGATTGTCTTTTCAGTGGCAAATCTTGTCATTGTGATCAAAGAACACTGGACGGAAATCGGAACCTTCCTTTCTGGCCTGTGGGAGAACATCAAAACACTTGCCGGTACGGTGTGGCAGGCAATCTCTGATACGATTGGAAGCATCGTCTCAGGAATTGCAACGTTTCTTTCCGGTATTTGGACAAGCATTGCTACAACTGCTTCTTCCATCTGGACTGCAATCAGCACGACCGTCGGTGGTATTGTACAGAACATTGTCGATACAATCACGAATATCTGGAACGGATTTGTGTCGGTTTTCGGCCCGCTGCTAGAAGCCTTCCGGTATCTGTTTGAAACCATCTTTCAGGCTATTCAAATCTTGATCGGCATGGCGATGGATGCAATCAGCACAAAAATCCAGGAGATTTGGAATGCCATCGTTGCCTTCCTGACTCCGCTTCTCACTGCATTGCAGAGCTTTTTCCAGACAATCTGGACGGCCATTCAGACTGTGGTAACTACGGTGTTGACCACGATCCAGTCCATCTTTACGACGGTCTGGAATGCCATCAAATCGGTAGTAACGTCTGTGCTAAATGCCATCAAGGGTGTGGTGACAAGTATCTGGAACAGCATCAGCGGCTATATCTCTGGTGTGATGAATACCATTAAGAACACGGTTTCTTCCATCTGGAATAGCGTAAAGTCGGCTGTCGGCAGCATCATTGGTCAGATTTATAACGTGATCCATTCTGGATTTGAACGTGCCGTCAGCTACGTTAAAGGTCTTGCTTCTCAGGCATTCAGCTGGGGACGCGACCTCATCATGGGTATCGTGAATGGTATCAAGTCAGCTGTTGGCGCAGTTACCGATGCGGTAAATGGTGTGGCAAACAAGATTCGCTCCGTACTGCATTTCTCCGTACCGGACGAAGGACCGCTCACGGATTATGAATCCTGGATGCCAGACTTCATGGCTGGGCTTGCTCGTGGAATTGAAGAGAGCAAGAGCCTTGTGGCAAAGGCAATGAATGGAGTAGCCGCAAACATGGTGATCAACCCGCAGATTGGAAGAATGGAAACTGCCACAGCCACTACATCTGCCGGAACAGCCGATACTCTCTCTGGTATCACTACGGCAATCCGTGAAGGCCTCGCTGGTGTAACTGGCCAGTCAGGAGACATCGTAATTCCGGTATATCTTGGTGGCACGATGTTGGATGAAGTTATTGTCAATGCCCAACAGAGGGCAAATCTTAGAAGCGGAGGTCGGTAACAATGGCATTTATGCAATATTTGAATTTCAATGGTACTGCCCTCCCACTGCCGGATTCCTATGACCTCGATCTTTCCGATGTCGAGGCGGATTCCAGCGGTGAAACTGAAGCAGGTACTACGCAGAGGGATGTCGTAAGGACGGGTGTCGTGAAGATATCCGTCTCTTTCTCTGTATCCCCCAAATGGCTGAAGCAGCTGACGGCCTATTCCAAGCAGCCAAAACTGACGGTTCAGTATTTTGATACCGATGATTTATCACAGAAAGAAGCAGAAATGTATATCAGCGGGTTTAAGGCGAAGCTCAAAAAGGACACATCCTATAAGGGACTGTGGACAGTGTGCTTTACCCTGAACGAAATTTAATGGAGGTGGTGCTGTGTATCCAGTATCGGATGCCTTTATGCAGGCAATCAAAAGTAACACAAGAAAATATTACTGGACCGGCACGATCACCACCAGTGATAAGAAAACCTATGAATTTGGAAATGAGGATATCGTAAAAGGCAGCGGATATATTTCGAGGCAGTGCTGTGGGGACTCAGAAATTGAGCTTGGCTCAGTGTATGCCGCAGAGCTTGGCATCAGCCTGTTCTGTGCTATCGACCGATACACCCTGGACGGCGCAGAAATCAAGCTCTGGTTCCATCTGCTGCTTGATGATGGCAGTACGGAGAGCATTCCGATGGGTGTGTTCTATGTGGCCGAAGCCAATCGTCGTATCAAAACACTGGAACTAAAAGCCTATGATGGAATGCTGAATCTGGATAAAGCCTTCAATAAAGGCCTGTCCAGCTCCTATCCCTACGAATTTCTTTCTCTGCTATCGAAGGCGTGTCATGTAGAGCTTGCGCAAACGAAGGAAGAAATCGAGGCTTTGCCAAATGGCACGGAGCTGCTTGGTATCTATCAGGATAATGACATCGAATCGTGGCGTGATTTTCTCTATTACCTTGCCCAGACGCTCGGATGCTTTGCAGTCATTGATCGTTATGGAAAGCTCTCTCTGACTTCTTACGGGAGCACGCCAACCATGGCCATTGATATCCGTCATCGGTTCAGCAGCAGCTTTTCCGATTTCGTTACTCGCTACACAGCGGTCAGCTCCACCAACAAAAAGACAGAGACAGCGGAATACTATGCGAAGGATCCGGATGATGGACTCACAATGAACCTTGGCGTGAATCCGCTTCTGCAATTTGGCTTGGAAGAGACAAGAAAGCGAATCATTAACACGATTCTTGATGTTGTCTCAACTGTAGAGTATGTGCCCTTTGATTCAGAAACCATCGGCAATCCTGCGCTGGACCTTGGTGATGTACTTCGCTTTACCGGCGGCCATGCGGATGAAACAAAACGGTCTGCAATCACTTCTATCTATACAAAAATCAATGGAAAGCAAACTGTGAAATGCGTCGGCAAGAATCCAAGGCTTGCTGCAGCAAAAAGTAAGAACGACAAAAACATCAGTGGCCTAATCAGCTCCATTGGTGAAACGAAGCTCAGCATTTACACCTTCACCAATGCCCTGGCACTGGATGCCGGAGAAGAAAAGCTGTCCATCATCAACATGGAGTTTGCATCTGGTGATGAGACCAATGCGGAATTTCATGCCCAGGCGATCATGGATGTAGAAAGTAATCCTGATACACGAACACTTACTGCAGAAACGACCATTGACCTTGGAACAACTACAGATGACGAGGGAAATAAAGTTGAAAATAAGAAGGTGATTTCCTTTCCACTTTCTTGGAACGAGGACGGGAAAACTGCACTCTCAGTTTTCTATGTGCTGGATGGTCATGAGGTTGAGGAATTCCACCCGAAAGAATCCTGGCTCAGCGGCAAGCATCTCCTGACGCTCTATTACCCGATCATCGGCCTTACGGCAAATCAGCTCCATACCTTTGAGGTACTGATTTTCATGAAAAATGGAACCGGGTATATCGAGGCACAAAATATCATGGCGACGATCACCGGCCAGGGGCTTGGTGTGCAGGAGCGCTGGGATGGACGGATTACGGCAGATGATACCCTGAAGAAGATTCTTCTTTCCTCTATGCCTACACATACGCTGCATGATGCTGTTACGGTACATTTCCTTGCTCCGAAAAAGACAGGATTAAACGACCACGTGGCATCTATCTCCTTAACCGGAATGCCGATGCTATCCATGAAGGATTCGCTTCGACTCTTTGCACCGATTGTACATGATGTGGTAGAAACTGCTGATAAAAAGAAGATGCATTATCAGAAGGAATATGTCTTTGATGATGACGTATTCAAACTTCGTAAAGAGTATGCCCTCTCTGGAAATAGCAATGTCCGCCTTGATCGTGGTCGGATGCTGAAGCTTGTGATTCCGACCGAGAACTTCGATAGCTTAACCGGTCTTACAATTCTGCCCTTTGATACGCTTCCCTTTATCAATATGAAGGTTTTGTATGCTGCTGACCTTTCGCTGAATAGCTTTACTGAGATTACCGATGGTGCCGTAAAGCTGAAGAAGTCCTTCAACACACGCATTTCCGGACAGGACCAGGAGATCGACCGTGGCCGACTTGCCGCATTTTCACTTGGGCTTCAGAATATGACCGAAATAACAGAACTGGAGGTAAGCAATGTTTGATTATGGAACTATCGAAGATCTTTTAAAGAGCACAGAGCACATGGAGATCCTTCGAAATAATTCTCTACAGGATGATGGCACTGATACCGTGAAAGGTGTTGACTGGTTTCAGTACAAAGGAAAAACAGCCTCCACCCTTTATGTCAGTGGTAACTCCTGGATTGGCTTTGGCGAGAATACGGAGCAGCTAAAAATCGTCCGCAGGGATACCGATCTTATGACACTTCGAAAAGAGGAAGGAACGATCTGGGGGACCTACAAGTTCCTTCGTATCCGCTGGGAAGGCTACTCTGTACACGGCAATCGAAACGAAGCAACTCGGATGGTCTGGGATGCAATTCTATTCGATACCGGAGAAATCTGCGTCTCCTTTGACACCATCCCAACCAACAGTAGTTATCTGGCTGATTCCAGCCTGGTTACCGGGGATGGCACGCTTTCCTTTACGGCTCTTACCGGAAAGATTATCTCTTTTAAACCGAAGGATGAATTCGGGAACAGCTTTGACTATGCAGATCATGCGCCTGTTTTTCTTGATCCCTACAATCGAAGATATCTCATTTCAGATGCCGATGGTGCACTGTATACCGTAGGAGAAAATGCTCTTATCAAACTGGAGGAAACCAACCTCACAGCAGAGCTTTTTGAGACGCGGGGTGTCCAGGATATCCCGGATGGAAAGCTACTCATCACGCTGCAAGATCCGACCATCCTTTACTGGCATGATTCCGAGAATCTCTTTCCGGATATGAAGGTTGCCTACACGGGAGTACCGATTCCGCAGGTGCTTTATTCCGAAAACATCGATATGTCAGATTCCACAATTCTTGGCATTGAAAAGGTAACTGCTGACTGCTCGGACGAGGTGCTGTTTGCTGTCTCATTTGATGACGGAGCAAGCTGGTGGAGCTGCATCAATGCAGTGTGGGCAAAGCTGTCCGAGGAGAAATCCGGAATGTCGAAGGCTGCGCTCGAAGCCATCAGTGTGGATTCCTGGGCGGAGAAAGCAGCTACCGGACAGCTAAAATATCGATTTATCGTCAGTGGCGCAGACGGATATCTCAAGTCCATCACGACCGACTATCTGAATACGGAGGAATAATGATGCTGAAAGGAAAAACAGTAATTGAACTTACAGATGTCCATACCGGCAAAAAGGAGCACTACGAAGACACAAACCTGGTGACGGAAGCCGCGATGGATGTTCTGAACTGCAACATTAAAGGAATGCTTTATAACAGCACCACATTTAATGGCTCCACTGGAGATGATTGGATGCTGCCGCTTAAGAAAAATATCATGGGCGGCATCCTTTTATATCAGAATGCACTTGAGGAGCGTGCAGACAATATCTATGCTCCACTGAATAATCCGCTGATCGGCTATGCCTCGGATGATGCCAATAACACAGAGGATATCCGGCGAGGCAGTCGGAACCTCACCGAGAGCAAGGAAGTGGATGGCGGTTACCGTTTTGTCTGGGATTTTGCAACTTCTCAGGCAAATGGAACGATTTCTGCTATCTGCCTATCCAACACGCTGGCCGGAAAAGGAACGCAATATGCCGGTAACTACATGGTCAGAATTGGTACCTGGTCAGCAAATGTTCAGGATAAATATAAGCCTTACTGCATGCGTGGGAACAAGCGCGTTTATATCGGTGAAGGTTATCGCCTGGAAATGACCACTTACAATAACTCTACGCAGGCCACGCTTCGAAAGATTCATGACGATTATCTTCATGCAGCGCTCGTTGATCGACCGCTGACAAGAATGACCACGGAGGCAGATGAGGAAACCACAATCGAGCTGAACCATTACCCTTCCTACTACCACTATATTGGAGGACAGAAGGATGGAACGGAGGAACCATATAACGATAATTCTGGAATCTGGAATTATCTGTATCATGGTGCTGACGGAAAATGGTATGGATTAGTTCGACGAGCAAACCGAAAGTACAATTATACCAGCGGCAACAAGGACTACTACACTCACCAGAATTACGAGTGGTATATGGACTGTATTGACGGCAATAAATGCACTACACAAAAAATCGTAGCGCCAAGCGACATCAGTGAATTCTACAGCTTGGGTATGAGCGGAAAATGGCTCATGTGCTATACCGGCAATCAGGTGTATCGCATTGATACCACCAATGTGGCAAACATTGAGCTGGTGCCGAATATCACCTATGTTTCGTCAACCGTGTGGACCTATATCGTAGATGATGACATCGTAATCAATGGTTGGTATTTCCTAAACGGTGAGCCCAAAATCTATGTTCGTGATACACCGGATGCGAGCTATGCATCCTGGGGACGAAACCAGATGACTCGATATAAGACCTACGCGCTTCGTGAATGGATATTTCAATCGAATGTCTACAATCTGTACCGTGAGCTGTTCTTGGTTACTCCCTACCTTGCCACCATCAATAACCTGGGCACTCCGGTCATCAAGACCGCAGATAAGACCATGAAAATCACATACACCATTACAGAGGAATAGCTCTGTAACACCTTGGAAGCAAGCATCTCATGACGAGGTGCTTTTTTCATACCCAAAATTCAAAGGAGGACAAACATTATGAAGGAATTCTGGAACACGATTCAACTTGCATTTGCAGCTGTCGGAGGATGGCTTGGTTACTTTCTCGGCGGCTGTGACGGTCTGCTCTATGCACTGCTCGCCTTTGTGGTGATTGATTACATCACAGGCGTCATGTGTGCGATTGCAGACAAAACTCTCTCCAGTGAGGTGGGCTTTAAGGGCATCTGCCGAAAAGTGCTCATCTTCCTACTGGTCGGAATCGCAAACATCCTTGATGTGCAGGTCATCGGTACCGGCAGTGTGCTTCGTACCGCTGTGATCTTTTTCTACATTTCCAATGAGGGTGTAAGCCTTCTTGAGAATGCAGCGCATCTCGGCCTTCCGGTACCGGAGAAGATCAAAACCGTTTTAGAACAGCTCCATGACAGAGCAGAAAGCGAGGATAAATAAAATGGCTTATACGAACAGCTCCTTGGTATCCTATACCAAGCTCAGTCCAAACCACTCTGGACAGAGAACCCATTCCATCGACCGCATCACGCCACACTGCGTGGTCGGTCAGTTATCTGCCGAAAGTATCTGCGGATGCTTTACCAGCCCTTCTCGTCAGGCCTCCTGCAACTATGGAATCGGCACTGACGGACGTATCTCCTTATGTGTTGAAGAGAAAAACCGTAGCTGGTGCTCTTCCTCCAATGCCAATGACCAGAGAGCCATCACCATCGAATGCGCCTCTGACATGTCGGAGCCCTATGCGATGAACGATAAGGTCTACGCTTCTCTTATCTCGCTCTGCACTGATATCTGCAAGCGCAATGGCAAGAAGAAGCTTTTGTGGCTTGGAGACAAGGACAAGACCTTGAATTATGCACCAAAGTCCGATGAGATGGTGATCACTGTCCACAGATGGTTTGCCAACAAATCCTGCCCTGGAAACTGGCTCTATGCCCGCCTAGGCGATCTGGCTGCAAAGGTTACTGCAAATCTTGGTGGAAATACTTCTCCTGCCACGGATCATCTTTATCGTGTACAGGTCGGAGCTTATAAGAACAAGGCCAATGCTGATGCACAGCTTGCTCACGTAAAGGCTGCTGGCTTTGATACTTATATGGTGCAGATCGGAGGACTCTATAAGATTCAGGTCGGTGCCTATCGTGAGAAAACCAATGCTGATAACATGATGACAAAGCTCAAGACTGCCGGTTTTGATGCCTTCATCACAACAGAATCCGGAACCTCTGTTTCAACTCTCAAATCCATGAATGAAATCGCGCGTGAAGTTATCCGTGGCGACTGGGGAAATGGCGCTGACAGAAGAAACCGCCTTATCTCTGCCGGATATGATTATGCGGCTGTGCAGGCAAAAGTAAATGAATTACTGGGATAACCATCAGGGTCTATGAGGATTTGCGTCCTTATAGGCCCTTTTTCTTTTTATCCGCTCAAATCGGCCGCTCATCTCCAGTGGAAAGTAAAGAACTGAAACTGGAGGTACTTTTCATGCAGAAAGAAACAAAAGCAGTATTACAGGCAACGGATATCGCTTCTCATCTAAAGACTGTACCGATATCATCCATCGAAATTCAACAGGATTACGACTACTTCATGGCCCAGAGAGCCAGCGAAGCACTGTTCTCCGCTGGACTTATTTCCTTGGTGGAATTCAACAAATTGACGCAACTAAACCGCGATACATTCTCTCCGATGTTCGTCGAGATTATGCCCAGAATCACTTGATATATGTGGCCTTTAGAGTGATGTATATACACTGACAAAGGAGGTGAATCACCATGAAGAAGGTAACCAAAATCGATAAAATCCAACCTTCACTGGCTTCGAAAAAGAAGCTCCGTGTGGCTGCTTACTGCCGCGTTTCCACGGATTCTGATGCACAGCTCGAAAGTCTGGATGCACAGAAAGAGCACTACAAAAGCTACATCACCTCCCGTGATGACTGGACCTTTGCAGGGCTCTACTTTGACGAAGGTATTACCGGCACCAAGGCTGATAAAAGGCCAATGCTCCTGCGACTAATCGAAGATTGTAAAGCAAAGAAAATCGACTTTGTAATCACCAAGTCCATCAGCCGCCTCTCCCGAAATACTACGGACTGCTTGGAGATAGTAAGAACACTTCTGTCACTGGATATTCCGATCTATTTCGAGAAGGAAAATATCAACACCGGCTCGATGGAAAGTGAGCTGTTTCTTTCCATCCTAAGCTCTATGGCCGAAGGCGAATCCGCTTCGATTTCCGAAAATAACAAGTGGAGTATTAAGAAACGCTTCCTGGATGGAACCTATAAGCTCGGCTATGTGCCTTACGGCTACTGCTGGAAGGATGGAGAAATCCTGGTGGATCCTGAGCAGGCTGAAATTGTAAAGCGCATCTTTCGAGAGCTTCTTTCCGGGAAAGGCACAGAGGCTATCGCCAAGGAGCTAAACCAGGAACAGGTTCCAACCAAGAAAAGCGGCCGCTGGACCTCTACCAGCATTCGCGACATCATCAGGAATGAAAAATACACCGGTGACTGCATTTTCCAGAAGACCTATACCGACAGCAATTTTAATCGCCACAAGAATGACGGCCACCTCGATCAGTACTATGTGCCAGATCACCACGAAGCAATTATCAGTCATGAGGATTTTGAAGCCGCAGCAGCCTTGATTGAACAACGAGCAAGTGAGAAAGGCATCAAGAAGGGAAATGCTAAGTATCAACAGCGCTATGCCTTTTCCAGCAAGATTATCTGCAGCGAATGCGGGAATACCTTCCGTAGGAGAATCCATTCCAACACCTACGGGAAATACGCAGCCTGGGTGTGCAATACTCACCTGGAGAACACCAACAGGTGCTCTATGCTTTATATCCGTGATGATGATTTGAAGCTTGCATTTACCACGATGATCAATAAGCTGGTCTACTGCCACAAGCTGGTCTTGAAGCCTTATTTGAAAGCACTACAGGAAAACACCGGCGATGCATCGCTTCTGAATATCCAACAATTAGAAATGTTGCTGGAGCAGAACACCGAACAGCGAGAAACCCTACATAAGCTGATGGGACAGGGCTACATTGACCAGATTCTTTTTACCCAGGAAAACAATGCTCTTCTATCGCAAGCCAATGACTATCGCAATGAAATTGAGGCACTGAATCGCTCCCAATCACTGGATGCCACAAAGGTATACGAGACGGAACGCCTGCTACACTTCTGCGAACGTGGGGAAATGCAACCGGAATACAGCAAAGAATTATTTGAACTATTCGTGGATCACATTGAGGTTTACAGCCGCCAGAAAATCGGCTTTGCACTTCATTGTGGTCTTATTTTGAAGGAGATGATTTGATGGGACACACACCCTACGGTTATCGAATCGAGAATGGCAAGGCAGTGATAGATGAAGCTGCTGCCGCTCAGGTTCGAGACCTTTACAAGAATTATTTAAGCGGTCTATCTCTTACCAACGCTGCAAAGGAAGCTGGGCTTGGCCTACTCCATTCTGGTGCCAAGCGCATGATGCTAAACAGGCATTACCTCGGAGATGACTTCTACCCGGCCATCATTGATCCGGCATCCTTCGATTCCGCCAGTGCGGAGCTTAATAAGCGCTCTACGCGCCTTGGACGGAACGACCGCTATATTGCACCAATCATAAAAAGGCCACCTACCGCCTTTCGACTTGGTGACATTACAGAGAATTATGGAAATCCGGTCAGGCAGGCAGAATACCTATACAGCCTGATAGAAAGCGAGGTCAAATAATGGGAAATGTTATGGTCATCCCTGCAAAACGGCAGGTCGGAAACACTGCCAGACAGCAGGATGCAAAGCCAAAGCTTAGAGTCGCAGCGTACTGCAGAGTCAGTACTGACAGCGATGAGCAGGCTACAAGCTACGATGCTCAGGTTGAGCATTACACAGAATTTATACAGAAAAATCCAGAATGGGAATTTGCCGGTATCTACGCCGATGATGGTATTTCCGGCACCAACACCAAAAAGCGTGAGGACTTCAATCGCATGATTGACGATTGTGAGGCCGGAAACATCGACATGATCATTACCAAGTCCATCAGCAGATTTGCCAGAAACACTCTGGACTGTCTGAAATACATCCGACAGCTGAAGGATAAGAACATTCCCGTTTTCTTTGAAAAAGAGGCCATCAACACAATGGATGCCAAGGGTGAGGTCCTGATTACGATTATGGCTTCCCTGGCTCAGCAGGAATCACAATCCCTCAGCCAGAATGTAAAGCTGGGACTCCAGTTTCGCTACCAGAATGGCCAGGTACAGGTAAATCACAATCACTTCCTCGGCTACACCAAGGATGTCGATGGAAATCTTATCATCGATCCAGAACAGGCAGAGGTAGTAAAGCGAATCTACCGGGAATACCTGGAGGGCTACTCTATGGACCGGATTGCAAAAGGTCTTGAGGCTGACGGCATTCTCACCGGTGCTGGCAAAACAAAATGGTGGACCAGCACCATCAACAAGATTCTTCGAAACGAGAAATACATCGGTGATGCCCTGCTTCAGAAGACCTACACCACAGACTTCCTGAATAAAACCAGAGTAAAGAACAATGGCATCGTTCCGCAATACTATGTGGAAGGCAACCACGAAGCAATTATTCCGAAGGATATCTTCTTACGGGTGCAGGAAGAGCTGGTACGCAGACGAGTGGTCAAAACCAGCACCAATGGCAAAAAGCGCTCCTACAGTTGCAACCACTGCTTTGCGCAGATTGTCATTTGCGGCAAATGCGGTGAAATGTTCCGCAGAATCCACTGGAACAATCGCGGCTGCAAATCCGTCGTCTGGCGCTGCATCAGTAGACTGGAGCCCACCGGGCAGGAATGCCGCGCAAGAACTGTCAATGAAACGGTATTAGAGAATGTGGTAGTTCAGGCCATCAACATGCTCCTTGGCGATAAGTCCACCTATCAGGCACAGCTCCAACAGAACATCGCAAAGGTGATCCGAAGTGCTCAGCAAAATACCGCTGATGGGATCGATGAAAAACTGCAGAGCCTACAAAAAGAGCTTCTTAAAAAGGCCAACAACAAAGAGGCCTACGACGAGATTGCCGATGAGATTTTCAAGCTCCGGGAACAGCGCGAAAAGTGCACGGTTGACACTGCCGCCAGAGACGCACAGATTACCCGCATCAACGAGCTGCAGGATTTCATCAAGCAGCAGCCCGCACACCTGGAAGCCTTCGACGAAGCCCTGGTAAAGCGCTGGCTTGAACGAATCATCGTCTGGGAGGACCACTTCACTGTGGAGCTTAAATCAGGGCTAAAAATTGAGATTGAAGGATAATCCCGTAGACGCACTAAACCCTCTCGACCATGATGGCCGGGAGGGTATTTTTGTTATTTTTCTCCTTGTTTAACTTTACTGATATTCAACATGTTCTTCATCGACCTCAGTTCCTGCTGTATAGTCTGCATCAACACTGTCTTTATAATACTCTGGATCACAAAGATTATATGACATAAGATTTTTTCTCAATTTCATACAGCCAGGTTTAAACATCGCAAACGTCAATCCGCCGGAAAGTGCACCTCCTAATATTGGGACAGCTGATGCCACGCCGTCAGCAAAGATTTGCTTCGTCATACGGATACCAACACTTAGTGCAACCTTCTTTACAATCGGATAAACCACTCCCTTAGTTAAAGATTTTTGAGCCAACTTCTTAGCAATGTTTTTTGCCAGTACATCAGCTAATTTCTTGAGAACACCCGTGGCACCTTGTACACCAAACATCACACCCATAAAAATAAGTAAGTAGTTCATTGTTTCAGAATCCACATCATCCTCATTAAGATTGAACTGCTCAAATCCATACAAATACGCTAATTCCTGCACTGTCCTAAGAATGAATACAAAGTATGATGTAATATCTGCTGCTGCAGCTCCGATTGCCGCCGCTCCGCCTGGTATACTTGCTGCAACAGAAAGCGTAGTAACTTTTGTTGCTTCATAGTTAATCACCTGCTTCGAGATTTTATTAACTAACTCTTTTGAAATTCCAGCCTTTGCTGGATTATTCTTTATTGCCTCAGCAATAATATCTTCTGAGCAATATCTTATCAGTTCCTTTCGAAGAAACTTTTCTCGATTTATTTTCACACCAGGTGTATGCATTGCCGCTACAAGAATCTTCTCGAATGTCATTTCATTCTTTACAGTTTAACAATATCAGCCATTTAACACGCCTCCTTTCTTTATAGCATTTGTATTTTTCGCGAGGCCTTACTCATCTTCACAATCTTCACTAATTCTGATTGCCTCAGGGACATCCTCAGTCACAGGAATAATTTCTCTGATGGCTTTAAAGCAATCCGCAAATTCATCAGCCGGTACCCCAAATTCACGCGCCACCCTATTTCCATCTTCGTATGTAACAATAAAATCTATATTGCCGCAGTCACAATACATAGCCTCTTGATCGCGGCTTAATATCTCATCAACAGCCACAGCTATCTTCTCAAACGCCAAGCTGAAAATACTGTTCGTCGTTTTATATGACCACTTCTTGTACGCATTGAGTGAATTGTCATCCTCAAGATAAGGCTTATATTCATACGCGATGGAGTTAGGCATTATCGTTAATTTATCGCTATAGGCATAATCTACAGGGCAAAATCCCGATGTGCTTTTTATAACAATTTTCTTTGTCTTCATAGTCATCTCACCTGATATTTCCTCATCAACTCTCTCAGCACTTGTACGATTTCTGTTGCCTCTTCCTTCGACAATAATGTTGTGATTTTTCTATTCCTCCAGATTCCATCTGTCGTGTCATAGACGAACTGAAAAATAATCACAATTTTCTCGTCCGCTCTTGCCGCCGCAACCTTCAAATATGGTTCCATGAAATCTGAAATATATCCATCTTCAGAGCCATCTATAATTTCAGAAAGTTCTTCTACCATATCTGTCAGTTCATCTGTTAGGAGGTAAGCATCCTTGTATGTTTCATTTGTTTCGGCATCTGAATACTTGACTTCACACATCAGCCAATTTGCGTCATAATCGAAGCCTTCTTTTGATGGTCTTTTCTCTGGATACTGATAGTTTACTATTGTAAATTCGATGCTTTTATTTCCCTGATGCAGGATCATAAGCAACCTCCAATTCTCCTTGACATCTATTCCACTGCCTGCAAACACGCAAAATGGTCGAGTTGCCGGATTGGTTGTCACCCTTTTTCATTTTCCAAAAATCATCCCAAAATGCCTGACATCTAATCCACTATCTCAAATCGTGACATCTAATCCGAGGTTACAACCTGACACACATTTTGCGGTAGATATGTTTCCATATAAGAAAACCGAGCCTTTTCAGAAGTCTGGCTTCAAATCCAAACCTCCGAAAAAGCCCGAAAATACGCCGCTTTCTGGCACTTATTTATCTTTCCTTGACATCAAGACTACCGTCTCCACATGCCCCGTCCGCCCAAACAGATCCACGCCCTTGACCTTGACCGTCTTATACCCCAACTCTTCCAGCACAGCACAGTCCCTAGCAGCAGTAGCGTGATTGCAGGATATCATAACTATCCTGTCAGGGGACATTTTTGCCATGTACTCCAGTGCGTCCCTAGTGCAGCCCTTTCTTGCAGGGTCAGCTATTATCACATCTGGTCGCTCGCCACGGCTGTAAAGTATCTCTGCTATCTTTCCTGCGTCACCACATATAAATTCCGCATTTGTGACATTGTTTGTTGCGGCATTTCGTTTTGCATTGTCTATTGCAGATTGTATTATCTCAACACCTATGAGCTTTTTCACCTTTTTGCTCATTGACAAACCAATCGTTCCTGCACCGCAGTAAAGATCAAGAAGAGTTTCCTTTCCTGTCAGCTGAGCATAATCTGCGGCAATTTCATAAAGCCGCTCCGCCTGAATTGTATTTACCTGATAAAATGACAGCGGTGATATCTCTATATCATTTCCACACATGGTATCGTGTATCGTGTCGCTTCCATACGCAGTAACAAGCTTCTGTCCGAGTATACAGTTGGTCTTTCGGCTATTCTCATTGAAAACTATACTCTTTATATCAGCATATTTTTTGCAAAGCTCACCCACAAGCACGTCAAATATTCCACGCTTTTTAAGGTCGGTAATAACAAGACAGACCATTATCTCACCTGAGTATTCGCCACGCCTGAGATAAATATGCCTGAGCAGACCGCTTCCCGTTTCCTCGTTGTATGCCTTTATCTTACGCTTGTTCACATATGCCATTATTTCATCGGCTATTGCCTTGAATACAGCAGGCTGTAATGCACAATCGGTGTGATCGCATACACGATGAGAACGCCTTGAATAGAATCCGCAAACTGCCCTGCCGTCCTGCTCTGCTACAGGGTACTGAGCCTTGTTGCGATAACCAACAAGCTGTTTACAACCCTCAAAGCTGTCATATTCAGGATAAAGCTTACCAATACGCTCAAATGAATCCTTTATGAACTGCTCTTTTACACGGCATTCTTCCTCATAGCTCATGTGACGAAAACAACAACCGCCACACCTTGAATAAACAGGGCAATCGTTCTTCGTTCTTTCAACCGAACCACTTACAATATTTTCGATAATGCCATAGCAATACGTTTTGCAGACCTTGACTATCCTGCATTCGATAACGTCGCCAATAACAGTAAAAGGCACGAAAACAACAATGCCCTCGTGCTTTCCTACTCCGTTGCCCTCATTTGTCATACCGCTTATTTCAAGCCTGATAATCTCATTTTTCTTTAGCATAAAATTCCTCTATCTCATTTTTTCGCTTAAGCATAAGCTCAAAATGCTTATTGTATTCAAGCGGAAATTTGTAATTGAACACACGCTCCAAACGTCCGCCCTCTTTGTCAACAAGCTTTGTCGAGCCACCTGCACCCATTGCAAGTATGGTTTGAACCTCTTCCATTATATAGATATTATATAAACTCTCGTGACCCCGCTTTGTCCAGCCTATATTTTCAAGATTTTCAAGCATATTCTTCTGTCTGTAGAGATAATAAGGCAGATAGCCGCTTTCAAGAAGTCTTTTTGTGGCATACTCTACCATTTTATCGGCTGGATTTTTCAGCACTTCCCTGTCACCGCTGTGATTTAGCCTAGCCGCACGCTTTATGGAAAGTGTGTGTACAGTGATATTCTCAGGAGCAAGCTCTATAAGCTTATCAATGGTATTCTCAAAGCTCTCCACTGTGTCTGTTGGCAGACCTGCGATTATATCGGTATTTATAGAGTCAAAACCAACTTTTCTTGCAAAGTCAAAGCTGTCAAAAAACTGTGCAGTTGTGTGCTTTCTGCCAATAGCCTCAAGAACGCTGTCATTCAAAGTCTGTGGATTTATAGATACTCTGCCACAGCCGTTTGCTTTAAGCACCTTCAGCTTTTCTTCAGTTATGGTGTCAGGTCTTCCCGCTTCAACAGTGTATTCACGGACAGTTGACATATCAAAGCTGTTTTCAATGACTTTCATAACTCTGTCAAGCTGAGCAGCAGTGAGCGTGGTAGGTGTGCCGCCGCCAAAATATACGGTGTCAAGCTTCAAACCAAGCTTTTTCGTTATCTTCGCAGTATAAACTATCTCTTCACACAGCTTGTTCACATATTCAGGGATAAGCTTCATACAGCCCTCGATAGATTGCGAAACGAAAGAACAGTAGGAGCATCTTGTGGGACAAAACGGCACTGACACATAAAGACTAAAGCTGTCCTTTTCAAGCTCATCGAGGACAGGCTTCTGGGTTATAGCAGTTTTGTATGCAATATCGCACTTTTCTTCGCTGCAAAGATACCTGCTCTCCATGGCTTTAAATATCTCCGCCTTGTTCATGCCCTCACTGAGCATATCATTCACACGCTTCACAGGTCTTATTCCCGTTATAACGCCCCATTTCGGCACAATGCCTGTTATCTCGCTCATTGCCTTAAAAAGAAGTCTTGACAGTGAAAGTTCCATGTCGCTTTCAAAATGCACAAACTCCTCTTTTTCGCAAGTCTTGCCGTCATATCTCACCTTAACGCTCAAACAAACATTGTCAGCGTTATCCTTTTTCTGAGCGAACACATAATCGTCCTCTGTATCTATGCTGTCAGAAAAAACGTGGGTAAAGAGCGTTGCAGGGATAAAAAGCTTCATTACTCCCTCAAGCTCATATTTATAATCGTTGCCGCTGAATATCAGAGTCATTTCAAAGCCTCCGCAGCCTGCCTGAGATATGGGTTATACTTTCTCTCAGCGTCAAGTGTCGTGACATTCATGTGACCTGGGTAAACAGTGAGATTTCCACCAAGGTCAGCTATTTTCATAAGCGACTTCATAAGGGCTGTGCTGCTTCCATCAGGCATATCAGTTCTGCCAACACTTCTTGAAAATAGGGTATCTCCCGAAAACATATTCATGCCGCATATGAAACAAACAGAACCGCTTGTATGTCCCGGCGTTTCCAACACGTCAAATTCAAGCTCGTCAAGCTTTAATATATCGTCCTCTGTAAACACATTGACCTTGCCTGTGTAATTTCTGTGTCCTCTTATTCTGAAAAGATTAGCAAGCATTCCTGCGTCATCTGTAAGCTTAGGCTTATCCATAATGTGGATATACACCTTGCAGCCTGTCCTGTCTACAAGGTCAGCCACAGCACCGATATGGTCAAAATGACCATGAGTAAGAAAGATCTTTTTAAGCGTAAGACCGTGACTCTCTATCTCACCGAGAATATAATCAGGGTCGGCAGGTGCATCGATAAGAACGCAGTTATTTTCTTCGCTTGCAACAATATAGCTGTTCGTTTCACAAACACTCAATGGTTTGAGTCTATATATTTTCATTATCTGTCCTTTCTTATTTACCGCTTCTTTCAACAGAAATAACGTTCTTTATTTTCTGAAGCTTGTTTATAACATTGTTGAGCTGTTCCATTCCTGCTATGCTGACAGTTACGGAAAGCATTGCATTGCCGTTTTTCAGTTCCCTTGAGGTTGACTCATAGATAAAAATATTGATCATTGCAAGCGCTGACGAAACGTCTGCCAGCAGACCTATTCTGTCAACCGCAACGATATCCAAAGTACACTTGAAATAGCCCGTATGCTTTTCAGAACTTTCCCACTTAACATTTATCCAACGAGCGGCATTTTCAGGATCATCTTTCTGCGAAAGATAGTTCACGCAATCCTTTTTATGCACGGATATGCCGTGACCTCTCGTGATAAAGCCGACTATTTCGTCACCTGGAAGCGGATTACAGCACTGTGCAAACTTGATAGCGCAGTTGTCGATGCCGTCAACAATAACACCGGTGGAATTTTTGGAAGTCTTTATCTTATTTTCAAGGTCAGAAGTATCAGGCTGAGCCTTTTCACCATATTTCTTATTATACTCAGATTTCAGCCTTTGCATCACCTTTGAAAGCTGAACACCACCGTAACCTATGGCTGCAAAGAAATCATCAAGAGTATCACAACTGTGTCTGTGCATATCCATTTTGAGAAAGTCCTCAAGTTCTTCCTCAGGCACTCTTATATTATTTCTGCGGAACTCTCTTTCAAGAGCATTTCTGCCCTCAAAGATATTTTCCTCTCGTCTTTCCTTTTTGAACCATGAACGTATCTTGGATTTGGCTTCATTGGTTTTGCAGATATTAAGCCATGAACGGCTTGGGCCATGACCTTCAACGTTGGTAGTAAGTATCTCGATTATCTCGCCTGTTTTTATCTGATAATCATAAGACACCATTTTCTTGTCTACCTTTGCGCCGCACATCTTATGACCCACCTGTGTGTGGATAGCGTAAGCAAAATCGATAACAGTTGAGCCAACAGGTAGTGTTATCATATCTCCCTTTGGAGTGAAAGCAAAGACGTCCTCAGGGGCAAGGTCATTTTTGATAGCCCTTACTATCTCCTCAACGTCGTTTGACTCCTGCTGTGACTCGATTATCTGCCTTATCCATGCAAGGCGCTGATCGTCCTTTGAGCTACCCCTTACGCCCTCTTTATATTTCCAGTGAGCGGCGATACCATATTCAGCCGTTCTGTGCATTTCCCATGTTCTTATCTGAACCTCGAAAGGTATTCCCTCTCTGCCGATAACAGTTGTGTGAAGAGATTGATACATATTAGCCTTAGGCGTGGAAATATAATCCTTAAATCTATTCGGGATAGGTCTGAACATATCGTGGATTATGCCAAGTACGTTATAGCACTCGGTAACTGTATTGACGATAATTCTTACGGCATAGCGATCATATATCTGGTCTATCTCCTTGCCGTCACGATATACCTTTTTATAGATACCATAATTGCTTTTAACTCGACCCTCGATAAGGGGAACAGGGTCAAAGTCCTTTTCAAGCCTGTCATGTATCTTGTGCTTGATGTTTTCAACAAGCTGTTCACGGCTGCCCTTTCTGAGCTGCATTTGCTCGTCTATCTCGGCATAAGCATAAGGATCAAGATAGTAAAAAGCAAGATCTTCAAATTCATCTTTAATTGAGCGTATTCCAAGGCGGTGAGCTATCGGTGCATAGATGTTCATTGTTTCATGGGCGATAGTTCTGCGTTTTGAATCTTTGCAATAATTAAGAGTACGCATATTGTGAAGTCTATCTGCAAGCTTTATGATAATAACACGGATATCCTCGCTCATTGCAAGGAGTATTTTTCTGATATTCTCGGCTTTCTGCTCGTCTTTGGTGAAAGTTTCTACCTTTTTCAGCTTTGTAACGCCATTTACAAGCATTGCAACGTCTGAGCCAAAATTCTTCTGTAATTCTTCAAGAGTGCATGGAGTGTCCTCCACAACGTCATGAAGAAGTGCTGCACAAATAGTATCAGTATCCATGCCAAGTTCCAAAAGAATATATGCAACAGACAGCGGGTGGGTTATATACGGCTCGCCAGACTCTCTTTTCTGATTGTGATGATACTTTTCAGCAAGTTCATAGGCGGAAACAATTTTTGACAGATCGTACTGCCTCTCGCCATCAAGTATTTTCTGAATAAGTGCATCAATGGAACACACCGACCTCTCACCTATATGCTCAGGCTTTGAAGCTTCAGGCACAGCGTCAGTATAGTCAGGAGAAGTCGTAGGAGCAGGCTTTTCTTCAAACTGCTCTTTAACCTCGGATTCGGCAGGAAGATCTTCTTCACTTACAGTTTTTATCTCAGGCATATTTTCTATCTTATCCATTTCAGCAGGATCAAGCAAAATATTCTCTTTATCTGACATTTTAGTTACCTGCCTTTCCAAGCATTTCATTCAGCTTAACAAGAGTTTCAGAGTCCTCAAGATTTACCTTTTGTTTCGGCACAACGTAGCTTATTTTCATAGTTGCGGGTCTGAACTCGATAAGACCCTTATCACGGAAAATATCAACGCAAATATGCAGTTTGCAATAATTCATGCTGTCGCTTGATATTTTCATGAAAAGATTATCCAACGTAATATTCTTAACTGCACTTATGTATTTATATACGCCGATAAGCTCCTGCCTTGTCGGGATTATTTTTCGTATAAAACTTGCAGGAAGCTGTTCCCCGCGCATGAGCTTTTCATAACAATCCTTTGCCGCAAAATATCTTTCCTGCTTTACTCCACTCAATCTATGGTCGATAACTCTTATGGATATGGACTCACGGTTATTGAACACATTTATTCCAAGCTCCACGAGCATATCAAGCTTATCGCCAACTGCGAAACAAGCTTTTTCAGGTGCTAGGGAGAAAATAAGAGCCTGTCCTCTATAGCTTCCATATGAAAACTCGATCTTTGTATGCTTGCCCTGTGACAGCGGTATTATCTTATCTACTCTTACTCCAAGCATTGCAAAAACTGGAGCAGGGTTCTCTGCACCAAAAGGCTCCATTGCTGCAAGACCCTTTACATTATCAAGGTTGATATCCTGCGGCATAAGAAGCTTATCCGCTATAAGCTCAACGCTAGGGAATGTCTCCATAGGATCGCTGTATTCATACACCATTTGAGTGAACTTTTCGATGTTCTCAGCCTTCAGCGACAGACCTCCTGCACACTCATGTCCACCAAATTTATCAAGTAGCTCTCCGCAATGCTGAAAACACTTGAATATATTGAAGCCCTTTACGCTTCTCGCAGAGCCTCGTGCGTTTCCATCATCATCAATGGAGATTATAACATTCGGCTTTCCGTAAAATTCCAAAATGCGTGAAGAAACAATGCCAATAACTCCGTGATGCCAGCCCTTGCCTGAAAGCACAAGCACTCTATGGTCAAGAGTTTCAGGGTGAGCGTTTATATGGTTTACTATTTCTGTCATTATCTCTGTTTCCGTCTGCTTGCGCTGGGCGTTAAGATTTAAAAGAGTGTCAACATAATTTTCAGCGTCCTCCGGGTCTTCGCTTAGAAGTGTTTTTACCGCTGTAAGTGGTGAGCCAAATCTGCCCGAAGCGTTTATAACAGGGGCAATCCTAAAAGCAATGCCTGTTGAATCAAGAGCATTTCTATCAAGCTTTGCTTTATCTATAAGATAGTTTAGTCCCAATATTTCGGTATTTGCAAGATATTCAAGACCACGCTTGACAATAGTTCTGTTTTCCCCTGTGAGCGGCACAACGTCCGCAACTGTACCGATAGCACAAATGTCGGCATACTGTTCCATAACAGTGTCGTAACTGCCGCCGTCAAGTGCAGCACAAAGCTTGAAAGCTACACCAACTCCTGCAAGGTCTTTGTATGACGAAGGACAATCTGCACGATGCGGATTAACGATAGCCCTTGCCCTCGGAAGCTTCTCAGGCGGCTGGTGGTGATCTGTGATAACAAGTTCCATATCAAGCTCAGCAATACGCTCAGCTTCCTCAACCGCAGAAATGCCGTTATCCACAGTGACGATAAGCTTAACACCCTTTTCGGCAAGCATTTCAATAGCTTCCATGTTCATGCCATATCCAGCCTCACGCTCAGGAATATAGTACATAATGTTTGCGCCCATGCTTTCAAGATAGTTGTAAAGTATAGTGGTGGACGTAACTCCATCGCAGTCATAGTCACCATAAATACAAATAAGGTCATACTGATCAACCGCCTTATTTATCACCTCAGCAGCTATAGCCATATCCTTTATAAGAAAAGGATCACTAAGTTCTTCGCCTTTAAAAAAATCAGCAAGGCTGTCAAAGTCAGTGAAACCCCTTGAAGTCATGACGTCTAGGGTAAGGCTTTTCAAGTCACACTTGTTCATAAACTCTGCAGTTTTCACAGGGTCAGGTCTGTTTATTCTCCATTTTTTCATATAGAAATAGTCCTTTACGCAAATTTACATTCATCATTCATTATACCACATAAACAGCCTTTTTTCAAGTAGCATCAAGAAAAAGTGTGAAATTTTAGGCATAAAAACAGCACCGCAGAAATCCCCGCAGTGCTGAAATATGGATCTTTTATTATTTTGCCGCAGAAACTGCAACATCGTTTCTGCCATATTTTTCATCACCTGTTGGTTTATCACCTACAGGACTGAATGTTGGAACGATCTTTTCGACCATTTCAACGATATTTTCGTCATTGTTATAGCTTGCACGAGCAAGCTCCCCAAGCTGACCAAGGAACGTTTCTGTGTCAAACGGTATAGGCTTTCCGATATGGATAAGCTCATTGTCCGTTTTCATCATGCCCTCCTCTGCCATAAGCTTCTCCTCAAAAAGCTTTTCGCCAGGACGCAGACCTGAGTAAACTATCTTGATATCTACATCAGGCTTATATCCTGAAAGTCTGATAAGATTTCTCGCAAGTGTGTCTATCTTCACAGGCGCACCCATATCAAGGACAAATATCTCGCCGCCCCATGCGTATGTGCCTGCCTGAAGAACAAGGCTCACAGCCTCAGGTATAGTCATGAAATATCTTATGATATCAGGGTGAGTAACAGTAACAGGACCGCCTGCTTCTATCTGCTTTTTGAACAGTGGGATTACAGAGCCGTTACTTCCAAGAACGTTTCCAAAACGAACTGCAACAAACTGTGTGCCATTTCTGCCCTTATTGCCAACGCTTTCGATCTTAACCGCTTCACTGCTCTCTATATTATCAACAGCTATCTCGTCTATCGGATCGTTCTCAAGCATACCGTCTGTCATTTCATCAACGTGTGCATGGAGCATAGGTAGAAGATCTGTCCTGCCTGCCTTGCTGATAGCGTCCATGCTCTGGATGACCATTTCGCAGAGTCTTTTACTTGCACCCATAATATTAGTAGGGTTTACAGCCTTATCAGTGCTTATAAGCACAAACCTCTTTGTGCCATGCTTCAAAGCGGCATAGGCTGTCTTGTATGTACCAACAACATTGTTTTTGATAGCCTCATTAGGGCTTGTTTCCATAAGCGGAACGTGCTTATGTGCTGCAGCGTGATAAACGATATCAGGCTTGTATTTTTCAAAAACGTCATTGATACGTCTGCTGTCACGAACAGAACCGATAAGCGTCACAAGATTGAGTTTACTGCCATATTTACGTTTAAGCTCCTGCTCTATTTCATAAGCATTGTTTTCATAAATGTCAAATATGATAAGCTGTTTAGGCTCATGACCTGCTATCTGTCGGCAAAGCTCGCTTCCGATAGAGCCACCACCACCTGTTACCAATATGGTCTCACCCTTAAGGTGCTGGAATATCTCGTCCATGTTTACTCTGATAGGCTCTCTTCCAAGCAGATCCTCGACCGCAACAGGCTTCATCTTGCTGAGAAGCACCTCACCATTTGTTATCTGATAAACGCCCGGAAGCTGTTTCATCTCACAGCCTGTTTCCTTACAAATATTAAGGATATCCCTTTTGTTCTCAGGTGATGCAGTTGGAATTGCAAAAAGGATCTGATCAATATTATACTTTTTGACGCTTTCCATAATGCAATCACGGCCACCGACGATAGGAACTCCTCCGATATTTCTTCCCCACTTATTTGGGTTATCATCGATTATGCAGAGTGGTCTTGCATTTGCACGTTCTGACATCGTAAGCTCTTTAAGGATCATCTGACCCGAAGCACCTGCACCAATGACCATTGCATTATGCACTGCCACCTGATTTGTTACCTGTTTTGCTCTTAAAAGGGTAACATATCTATAGGCAAAACGCACTGCTGTTATAAGCACGAACTGAGTTCCCGCTCCTACTATATAGTAAGCCACAGGCATTCTCATGAAGAGTAATGTTATACCCACAGCCTGGAATATGGTAGTAACTATCGAGGCCAAAAATATCCTTGACAGTTCGCCAATGCTAGCAAATCTCCACAAACTATTATAAAGCTTGAACACAAAAAACACCACAACACAGAAAGCTGTATATATTGGAGCAAACTTTACATAGGCAAGCATATACTCCTTTGGTATTGCAGAAAAAGTAAGGTCAAATCTGATGAAAAGTCCGAAAATGTAGGATAGATTTACGGCAACAATATCATAGAAACACAGAAAGAATGCAATAAGCATCCAATGTTTTATCTTTTTGTTTTTCCACACCTGAACTGTGTTTTCACTTGTTTTCTCCATAAATAAAACATACCTCCGCTCAATTAAAGCAATGAATAAGATCACACCATGGCCACCCCTCAATGGCACAGTGCAGGCTATTTATAATATCATCAATATTTTTTCTATACTTAAAAAGCAAACATTCTTTCTTCGTCAGCCATAGCAGACATGAGTACTTTATCAGAACGTCTTATATTTTCACTTCCAGATCTTTTAGCTATAAGATCAAAATTAGGTTTTCTATCATCAAGATTATGAGCATCGCTTCCAAAGACAAAATCTCTGCCACTTGAAATAAGCTTATTAACAAAACGTCTAGTGGAAAAATGCTCAAAAGCTTCTGCATTTATCTGAAAAACTGCATCCACAGACATCAGACTTTTCAGATCTGACTTTGAATAAACGCCCATATATCTATGTACATGGGCGATTATCGGAATAAGCCTTCGAGAATTTGCTATCTCGTCTATCTCCTCGACGATCCAACTGTTATACTGAGTGAATGGTGGTTCAAGAAGAATAAGTCTTGTTCCGCTGATACACAGTTTTTCAAGTTCTCCTAATACGCTGATGCCTTTTTCTATAGCCACCTCAGCACCAATATGTATATCCTTCACGGCAGGGTCAGATGCCATGAGCTTCTCATAAGCATTTTGCCGTTTGACAAGATAACTGTCTAAAGAAGCTTCCCTGTGCATATAAAAATGCGGTGTTGCCACAATTATACCTATGCCCTGCTGTTTCATCATTTTTATCATTTTAAGTGATGTTTTGATGCTGTCAGAGCCGTCATCAATATTCGGCAGTATGTGGCTGTGATAATCGGTAGTCAATCTAACATCTCCATGTCATTTAACTTTCGGCAGAAGTATCCTTCCCACCGTATTTATAGCTGTAGTCATATTTATACTTGTAGCTATACTTGTATCCGTAATGAGAACCGTTCTTTGCGGAAATATCATTAAGAACGAACCCAAGCAGATTGCAATCGCCTATCTCAAGCTTCTTCATAGACTCCTCTATCTCCTGATATGTAGTTCTGCCATATCTTGCCACAAGAAGAACGCCTGCGACCTCGTCTGCAAGGCTCATTACGTCAGTTACAGGAAGCAGCGGGGTTCCGTCGACAATAACATAATCATACTTATGCTGAACATATTCAAGCAATTCACGCATTTTCTCAGAAGCAAGAAGCTCTGACGGGTTTGGAGGCAAAACGCCTGATGTAAGAACAGCAAAATTGCCATTCTTGGTTTCATGCACACACTTATCAAATGTGCTTTCACCACTCAGTATTGTTGAAAGTCCAACATTGTTTTTTAACTTGAAGTTTCTGTGCTGAACAGGTCTTCTCATATCAGCGTCAATAAGAAGAACCTTATTTTCTGTTTCAGCCATTGAAGCTGCAAGGTTTGCAACTGTTACAGACTTACCCTCACTTGGATTAGGGCTAGAAACGACAACTATCTTATTTCGTGTTGTAGAAAGTGTAAACATAAGGTTTGTACGCATTGTTTTGTAGTTCTCTACAATATTAAACGGTATATCCTTATTATTGAACAGAAGCTGTTTTTTTCTGTCAGCAGAAGAACCTTCATCCTTTTTAGAAGTCTTTCCGCCAATATTCATTATCTCACCAACGATAGGCTTCTGATAAATGTCGCCAAGCTCATCAGAATTCTTTACAGTGTTGTCAAAGAAGTCAATAACAAGTATCACTAGAACAGCCACCATCAAGCCACCAACAAAGCCAAGGGCAACATTTTTAGTGGTGTTAGGAGAAACAGGTGTATTGTAAACCTCAGCATCACCTATCTTTTCAACTGAGCCTGCACCGATAACTCTTATAAGAAAGCTTGGAGCGACGTCAGCCATGATGTTACAAAGGTCAGAAGAAAGCTTTGCATTGGTTGTTGTGGCAGTTATCTGAAGTACCTCTGTCTGATTTACAGCGATCATGCTATAAGCATTTCTCAGGTCGTCATTTGAAACCCTGCCGCTTGTTACAGTAAAATAAGGAGCAAGCTGTTCAGGAGTATACATCTCAAGAAGTTTATCGCTTACCTCGTTCATTACCGGGTCATCAGTAAGTATAACAATGTAGGTCTGTACCAATGACTTTGAAGCGTTAATATCCTGTAAGTCAACATTAGTCTTATCCTGACCCGTTGATTGATTATCAGCACTTTTAACATACATTGAAACGTGTGACTGATACTGCTTACTCATAACAAATTTTGATACAAAAAGGGCCAGTATCGCACACACTATTGAAGCGGCAACGATATACCAAACCTTTCCGAGAAGAAGTACCAGAAGATCCTTGATAGTGTAATTTTTTTTCATTTGAATTATTCACCCTATTGTTGATATTTTCGTTATTTTCCCAAAAAATAAACTGTACAATAATAATTTTATCACATTCTATTCAAAAAGTCAACTTTAAACGATACGTTTTTTTGTATTTCAACAAAAAAATGGTTTTTTGTTATAACATACAATAAGATAAACTAAATCAGCCAAGTATTTGTTGGATAATCATATAAGCTGACAGCTTAATTTAACAATTATGAACGGCTACTGTAAAAGCCACCATTACAGTCGTTCCAAAACTATTTACCAGTCCTTGTATCATAAGTATGCCGAAATTCATGACAGATTGCTGAACTGAGGCAGCGGTCGGCATTCGCACCACTTCACCAAAACTGCAATCCTTCCAAGATTTTTTCTTGAAGGATAGTCGCAAAAGAGGTTCTTTAGCAAGAGTGTAAAAGCAAAGTCCCACACCTGACAGGGTAATTCTAACATAATCAGATGTCAACAACATTATTTTCATTGGAGTATGCAAAAGTTTCAAAATCTCATTGGAAAAGCACAATGTGATAGGCTCTGTCACCAAAGTAACAGAGCCTATGATCAGAAATGATATGTTCAGACAGCCTTTCAGGCGGCGTTCATTTCTTTCACCGAAACAATAAGAAACAAGCGAGCCACTGCCCATGCACAGACCTATTATGATCGAACAGAGAAAAGTCATGAGGGTGTATGTGCCGCCCACAGCCGCAAGGGCATTTTCGCCAAGAAATCTGCCAACAATAAGTGTCGGCAATGTTATACACCTGCTGGAGCAGATTTCACAGTATCATCGGGCTTGAAAAAGCAAGAAGCAAGCTTATGATACTGCCGTTTGTAAGATCTCTTTTCATTATCGTTCTATCTTGATACTCATACAGTTTGTACCACTAAGCTGACAACTAAGTTCATCAGGCTGATGCGTACCAACATAGAGGGTGAATTCCTTTGCAAACTGTTTTCTCTCGCCGATATCTGACACTGTTGTGAAAGCTTTGTCAGGTACTTCGATTTCAACATCAAGTTTTTCACCTTTTTTGACAAAAATCCTCTTGAAGCCGCACAGCACAGGATAAGCCGGAGCATTATCACAATGTGATTTAATGTAAAGTTCGATAACATCACAAGTATCGGCACCGCTATTTTCTACCTCTACATTGACTTTGCCATCGTCATAACTAAGCGATGTAACAACAACATCTCCATAAGTAAGACCATAGCCGAATGGATAAAGAATGTTATCTCTCGTGTACCTATATGTTCTATCAGACATAGCATAATCAGTAAAGCAAGGTAGCTTGTCGGCGCTATTATAGAATGTAACAGGCAGTTTTCCTGATGGCGACACTTTACCAAAAATAATATCCGCAATAGCCTTGCCGCCCTCTGAACCCGGATACCATGCGTGAATAAGAGCGTCACAATCATGCTCGATATTTATTGAGCTTCCTGCCGCACATACCACTATCATAGGCTTGCCGATCTTTGCGACACGCTTTATAAGCTCGCGCTGACTTTCAGGAAGTCTTAGATCGTTCTTGTCACCTGATGAAAACTCATTACCTGTGTCGCCCTCCTCGCCCTCAATAGTGGCGTCAAGACCAACGCAAAGTATCACAACATCAGAATTTGCCGCTGCCGCCTCAGCTTCGGCGTATCTATCCCCTGCCTGTGCAAGACCTGATACTCTGTCCTTATACAAGTGACAGCCTTCAGCATAAAGCACCCTGCCATCAAATGCGTCCTCGATACCCTCAAGGAAAGTAACATACCTGTCGGCTGTGCCGTTATAATTGCCCTCTAAAGCCGCTCTGCTGTCCGCATTTGGACCTATTACAGCGATAGTTGATATTGATTTTTTGTCAAGTGGTAGAATACCCTTGTTCTTGAGCAGCACCATGGACTTCACTGCACACTGGTAGGATACAGCTTTATGCTCAGGGCAAGAAACAACGCTGTATGGTATGTTGTCATATTCCGTTGACTTGTCAAACATACCAAGTCTTATGCGAGTTCTCATAAGAGCAACACAGGAAGCCCGGATTTCATCTTCTGTCACAAGCCCCTTGTCAAGAGCAGAAAGCAGGTGTACATACGTACAACCGCAGTTCACATTACAACCTGCTTTAAGTGCCATTGCGGCCGACTCTACAGGAGAAGACGTCACCATATGGTGTTCGTGGAAATCCCTTATTGCCCAGCAATCAGAAACAAAATAGCCATCAAAACCCCATTTGTCGAGCTTGCCCATTAGAAACTCACTAGCACATGACGGCTCGCCATTCACACGATTATACGCACCCATTACACCCTCGACATTTGCTTTTTTCACAAGCTCCTCAAAGGCGTAAAGATAGGTCTCTTCAAGGTCTTTCCAACTAACCTCTGCATTAAATTCATGGCGAACAGCCTCAGGTCCGCTATGTACTGCAAAATGCTTTGCACAAGCGGCAGTTTTCAGTACCTTGCCACTGCCCTGCAAGCCTTTTACATATGCCTTGCCGCACTCTGCAGTAAGATAAGGGTCTTCACCGTAAGTCTCATGACCTCTGCCCCAGCGTGGATCTCTGAAAATATTTATATTAGGTGCCCAAAGGGTAAGACCTTTGTATATATCCCTGTCATCACGCTTTGAATACTCATTATACTTGGCACGAGCTTCTGTAGAGGTTATATCTGCCACTTTGAACACAAGGTCGGTGTCAAACATAGCCGCAAGACCTATTGCCTGTGGAAACATAGTGGCAACACCGCTTCGTGCAAGCCCATGGATACCCTCATTCCACCAGTTATAGGCAGGAATGCCGAGCCGCTCGACAGCAGGAGCGTCATATCTAAGCTGTGAAGCCGCCTCCTCTACGGTCATTTCATTTACAAGTGCTTCAGCTCTTTCCTGAGCTGAAAGGCTTTCATTGAGATAATTTTTCATATATCCTCCTTGCACATTACGTCAATTATATCATACAAAAAAATTATACACCATGGCATGATATCGTGTCAAGGCGTATAATTATAATAATTAATGTAGAAATTATATCTAAATGCTTTGAGATCAGCTTTGACAAAAATCATAAAAGCACCAAAACAGTAATGTTATAAGTCTTTTATTTGAGAATGCCGAGGATCTTTCGTATTTTCCAGCAATATACAATCGCATGAAATAGCGCATATACGCACTTATACATAACTATTTCAAATTATCGTAAAAATATTTGCTTTTTCTGAAAAAAATACCAATAAAAATATTGACAATCGAATTTTAATAGTGTATAATATTGTTATAAGAAAATATTACGAAAGGTGATAGGTGTTATGAAAAAGATATTTAAGTCAATTTCGGCTTCTGTTACTGCGTTCATCATTGCTTCAACAATGGTTGTAAGCGCATCAGCAGCTTCTTCTGCCGATGTTGTCTCTGCAGCTAAATCAGCAGGTGTTCCTTCTAACCATGTATCAGAGCTTAAGAACTACCTTGATTCCCACGCTTCAAAGTTCAGCTCTGCTGACTATGATTACATGGTAAAGGCTCTCTCTGATTGTGGTGCTACATATGTTCAGCCTGTTGCTGATAAGCTTTTTGGTGCAGGAACAGATCTTGCTTCACTAACAAACGATCAGCTTAGACAGGTGTTTAAGGAAATGGGCGAGGATAGCAGAAAGGCTATTGCTGATGCTTGCGTAGCTACAGGTAAACACTTTGGTGTTACTATCAAGGTAGACGAGCTTACAAGCAAGGATTGGAACGTTCAGGTTGTTGATTCAGATGGCAATACAAACATTGGAACAAACACAGGTAACGGTTCACTTAATACTGGTGCAAACAGCATGACAGCTGTTCAGGTTGCTGCGGTTCTTACACTTGCTCTTAGTGCATTTGGTATTACAGTAGCTGTTAAGAAGAACAAAGAGTGCTAAGATATGGTCAGGAAAGAGGTTAAAGCTTCCTCGTCTGACGCAAACAAACTGAAAAAAAATAAGAGGACGTCAGTGGCTGTAATGGTCTTGACGCCTCTTTTAGTTTTGGCTCTTTGTTTGTCTATCATGACGCTGGTAAGTTATAAAAAATTCATAGAGCTGCAAGGATATGCAGCAATAGCGTTCAATGAGAACGCTCATTTGAAAAACCCATCAGAGGATAATAAATACAGAAATGCAGACGCACTGCCTATGAAGGGATTAACAAAAGTCACAGTGCCAGATTCTGATAAAAAGACGGAACAGCATGAGATAATATATCCGTATTACGGCGACAAATATGCCGAGCTGACCGTAAAGAATGATAAGGCAGGCATTAACAAAGAGCCTGTTTACTGGGGAGACTCTGATGATCTCCTAGCAAAAGGGGTTGTGCAATCTAACTATTCTGCATATATAGGTGCTACAGGCAGAGTTGTCCTTGCGGCACATAACCACACTTATTTCAGATATTTACCTAATATTCTAGTGGGTGATCAAGTGATACTAAAAACAGATTATGGCAAATTTACTTATGAGGTCACAGAAACTAAGGTACTTCCAGATACAGATACTTCCCTTTTGTATTATGACGTGACCGCAGATCCACCTGTAGATGATCTGATACTCTACACTTGCTGGAACAATGGATATATGGGTCTTTCAGATCAGAGGCTTTATGTTATCTGCAAAGTCGTAAGCAAAGAATATAAGAATTAGGAGGGTAAGATCTGTGAAAAACAAAAAACTATACAACTACCTGCCTAATCTGATAATCTCGCTGTTTTTGGCGTTTATATTCCTTGCGTTGTCACTTCTGTTTGCGGCAGACAATATTTTCTTTGAACCGACAACCTATACGAACAGTATGCACAAGATAAAAATCGAGGACACGGCTTTCCAGGAGATACAGACATATTGTGAACAACAATATGCCTACACTGGTGTTGAAGCTGATACCCTGAAGAAGTCGATTAACAAAACTGATGTATCAAACGCTATTTATAGCTATGTTGAAGATACTTTCAGTTATATTCTTGGCAAAAAGAGCGAACTTCCTGAGTTTAAGGCAGACTTTACGCTTCTTGAAAAGAATATCTCAGACGATTATACAAAATGGGCTAAAAAAGAAGGCGTTAAATATACTCAGGAACTTGAAGACATAAAGCAGAAGACAATAAAAAATGTGGAACAGGCAATTGAATCCGACCTTGACGTTATGCTTTTGAGCCATATAAATAAACCTAATGGCATTTCCACAAAGCTTAAAGATCTGCTTGTGCTTGCGAGAAAAATAAGGATAGCTCTTATTGCAACGGCTGTTATACTTATAGGCGTTATGGCAGCAGTAAACAGAAAGCATATAAGCGGTTTGCTTTATTGGGTAGGTACTTCACTTTTCTGTTCCTCAATGCTCATTCTTGTTCCGTGTGCTATCCTAAAGGGTACAAAATATTATGACGGGCTTGCGATACATAATGACACTGTGTATAATGCACTCACAAGATCCATGTATGGCTTAACTGACAGCCTTATTAAATTATCGACAGTTACTCTCATAGTGGCAGTTCTTTTTATGGCACTTTTTGCGTTGATAATCAATCTGACAAAGTTCAAAAAGAAAGAAAAATGCTAAATTTATCAGACTCCTGTTTTAAATAGGGGTCTGTTTTTTATAGAGGAAACAATTCCATTTAATAGTTGTCAATAGTTTAAAAATATGATTAAAACGTTGTAATAATATTACGATATATAATGGATATATGCAGTGCGAGATGTCAGCAGCAAGGCATCTGACGGCAAGGCTACAAAGAACATCATGCCAAGTGAAATACAAGGTATTGCAAGTCTTACAGCAGAGCTTAATGAAGTCATGATGGACTTTAAAAAGCCACAGAAAAGTATATAGTTGTCCCCTCCAAAGTGAATGCTTTGGAGGGGATTCTTTTAGAACTAATATAACTAAATACGCTTTTCAAACATGACTTTGCATAATTCAGTTTCATCATCACAAACATCTTGTGTTTTGCTAACTTCAACAAAACCACATTTTTTATACAACCTTATAGCAGATAAATTATCAGCAGTGGTCTGCACTCGAACAAATCTTTTACCTTTGTCATGCAAAAAGCTATTAGCAAACTCGACCGCAAATGTTCCAACGCCATAATACTGATATTTTGGCTCAACGGCAAGCATTGAAATATAACCAACTTCAGCGTTTTCTAGTCCGTTGATTTTCAGCCAGGCAACAGGCATAAGTCCTCGACATATCAGAAAATTTTCCTCATCTGTATCATTATTCAAAATCGACTTACACCACTCGGCATAGGATATTTTATCACCGTGTAAAGCCTTCAAATTTCTGTTGTAAAGATTGGCTACTATCTTTACATCAAGTTTTTCTCGTACAGTCACAGCGTTGTAAATTTGTCCAAACTGCTTTTCAAACATCAGGTCACCATTATTTATCAGATCATTAAACGTCTGATATGGTTTTTCAGTAAAGCCAAGCTTTTTCTGCAACTCAAGTGACGATGTGTTTTGTGGATCAACATAAGTTCGTACAGTTTTACAGCCCTTGTCTTTCAGTACATCAAAGGCTGTTGTAATCATTTTCTCCGCAATATGCTTGCGACGGTGGTTTTCCACAACAAACAGATCACCATAATACCAAAGTGTAGGGTCATCAATATTTTGTATACAACATAGCCTTCCCACAAAATCACCAGAACTACTTTGTGCTATCACATTAAAATAGTCTGTTTCTGACTTAAACCAAAAAAGCGTACTTCTCAACTCTGCAACATCACGTTGTCCCAAAAGTGCTTTGGAAATTTGCAAAGCAAGCTCATCTGACAAGTATTCGCTTATTCTTATGGTTATGATCTCAATATTTTTTGTATCCATAAAATCCTCATTTCATAAATAAAAAAAGTGTTCCCGAAAAATCGAAAACACTTAAATTCATTATTCACAAAAGAAGTTAGAACACAAAGCAATGTGAATGATAGATATTTTCGACTTCTCTGTTACGAATATTCATATCAATCACCTGCCTTTCAACTCTGGCAGGGGCAGAAGGATTCGAACCCTCGGCACGCGGTTTTGGAGACCGCTGCTCTACCAACTGAGCTATACCCCTAGATAAAAAATGTGGTGGACCATCAGGGACTCGAACCCCGGACCCACCGGTTATGAGCCGGTTGCTCTAACCAACTGAGCTAATGGTCCACATAGAGCAAAAAAAATAGCAAGCTTTTTGAGAAGCTTGCATAACGACCTCACGCAAGCGAGAGGAAATATTGGTGACCCGTGGGAGAATCGAACTCCCGATGCCGGCGTGAGAGGCCGGAGTCTTAACCGCTTGACCAACGGGCCATATAATGCTGAGCTGCAGCATATAAAGAAAAACCGCAGCGAGCAAAAATATATCTGCCCGTTACGGGAAATTTGGTGCACCATCGGGGACTCGAACCCAGGACCCACTGATTAAGAGTCAGTTGCTCTACCATCTGAGCTAATGGTGCATAGGTGTCGGCAGCACCCTATCTTACCGGGACGTTACCATCCAAGTATTTTCGGCGAAGAAGAGCTTAACTACTGTGT